>CAZTUV010000091.1:0-8257 GCA_964616595.1 uncultured Alistipes sp. | reverse complement strand
ATTGCTTGCGTGGAGAAAGCATTTTTTTTGCGTCGGTAAGATACAAAACTACTTTAGTGTTTCCATTGAACTGTTGACAGAACTCAGGCATATAATTGTTTTGTAATTCATTTGAAGTTATTTTTACGCAAAAGTTCATATTGTCAATCATTTGTGAAAAGGAATTACTGCTGGTTATTGAATTGCATATCAAAGATATATCGTCATCTTTGGAATTTACTTCACCATTTATAAGTACGATACCACCATCTTTAAGAGTATCTGAAACTTTATTGAATAATTCCGGAAATACTATTGCATCAATGTTTCCGGTATTATCGGAAAGATTCAAAAAGCACATTTTACTGCCTTTTTTTGTTGTATGTGGCTTGATATTCTGGATTATACAAAGGATTTTTATTTTTTTACCATCATCTGTCTGATAAATATCCTTTATATCAGATGTTCTTAGAAGTTTTGAAATATAATCATATTCTGACAAAGGATTTCCGGTAATATATGCACCTGTTACATCTTTTTCCATTGAGAGAAGTTTACTTTTATTAAATTCAGGAAGGAAAGGTATTTTTATATTCATTTCCTGAGTATCAAAATCATCTAAAAAATTCAATTGACCTTCAATAACGTTAGTTCTGTCTGATTTGTCGATAATCATGGAATAATTTTCAAGCATTTGTCGGCGGTTAAGACCCAGTTCATCAAAAGCACCTGACATTATAAGAGATTCAATAGCTTTTTTTACGATATCACGTTTATCCATACGTTCAATGAAATTTTGCAGACTTGAAAATTTTCCGTTTTGAGTTCTTTCATATACAATTCTTTCGGCAAGCCCACCGCCGACGTTTTTAATAGCCATGAGTCCGAAATATATTTTGCCATTGTTGTAGAAAAAATTTTTTATACTTTTATTAATATCCGGACGTACGACTTCAATATTATATAAATGGCACATATTGATATACTCGGAAAGTTTATCAGTGTTTCCGGCTATGCCCGACATGAGTGCGGACATATAGATTCCTCTGTAATGATATTTAAGGTAAGCTGTCTGATATGAAATACAGGCATAGGCACATGCATGGGATTTATTAAAGGCATATGAAGCAAAGCTTATCATTTCGTCGAATATACTGTTTGCTGTTTCTTTGGAAATTCCATTTTTTTCAGAACCTGATACAAAGTTTTCACGTTCTTTAATCATAATGTCATGTTTCTTTTTAGCCATAGCACGTCTTACAACGTCCGCATGACCGTATGAATAACCAGCAAGTTTTCTGCAAATTTCCATAACTTGTTCTTGATATATAATACAGCCATACGTTTCGGAAAGTATATTTTTCAATAATGGGTGCTTGTATTGTATTTGTTCCGGATTGTTCTTATTTTTTATATATTCAGGAATTGATTTCATAGGACCTGGTCGATAAAGTGATAACATGACAATTAAATCTTCAATACGTTCCGGTTTGAGTTCCATAAGGCATTTTGTTATTCCTTCACTTTCAAATTGGAATACTCCACACGTATCCCCATTTGAAAGCATAGAATAGACGTTTTTATCATTGATAGGAATATTTTTTATGTCAAAATCCGGTTCAGTACGTTTTATAGAATTTATAGCCTCATTTATTATTGTCAGGTTTCGCAGACCAAGAAAATCCATTTTTAAAAGACCAAGAGATTCAAGGGTGTTCATTGTATATTGTGTGATAATTGTTTCATCGTTTTTCTGAAGCGGAACTATTTCAGTAAGTGGTATTGCTGAAATAACCACACCCGCTGCATGTGTTGAGGTATGTCGTGGCATTCCTTCTATTTTCAGGGCAAGGTCTATAATTCTTCTGACATCGGCATTATTTGAATACATTGAATGAAGTTCTGAAGATTTTTCCAAAGCATCTTTAAGAGTACTGTTTACGTCAATATTTTTTGCTATATTATCGCATATTTTTCTTGGAATACTTAAAACACGTCCGATATCTCTGACAGAGCCACGTGCTTTGAAAGTATCAAATGCTACTATTTCGGAAACATTTTTTCTGCCGTATTTGTCAAAAACATATTCTTTAACTTTTTGTCTGCCTTCTATGCAAAAATCTATATCAAAATCAGGCATACTTATTCTTTCCGGATTAAGGAAACGTTCAAACAGCAGTCCATATTTTATAGGGTCTATGCCAGTTATTCCCATACAATAAGCACAAAGACTTCCAGCACCTGAGCCTCTTCCAACGCCGACAGGGATATTATTTTCATGGGCGTATCGCACAAAGTCCCATACTATAAGAAAATAATCTGTATATTTCATTTTGAAGATAACTGAAAGTTCGTATTCCATACGGTTTAAGACTTCCTGTGTTGGATTTTCTCCATAATGGTCATATAATCCTTTATAACAGAGTTCACGCATATAGACTGTATTGTCATTTATATTATTTTTATGGAATTCCGGAAGTTTTATATTTCCGAATTCAAATTCAACATTACAACGTTCCGCAATCAGAAAAGTATTAGTTATAGCTTCTTCATGACCCGAAAAAAGTTCAGTCATTTCATCTGCCGATTTGAGATAACATTCACTATTTGATTTCTGTGTATCATCATATAATTGATTTGTTTGTATGCACCAGAGAATTTTATGCATTTCTGAATCTTCACGGCGAATATAATGACAGTCATTTGTAGCAACAAGTGGTATATTTGTTTCAGACGATAACTTGTATAACATTGGAAGTATACGCAATTCTTCTTCAAATCCATGATTTTGTATTTCAAGGTAGTAATTGCCATTACCAAACAAATTATTATATTCCAATGCTTTCTGTTTAGCGTCGTCATATCTTCCGGAAATCAGTAAACGTGATATTTCACCGTATAAGCAGCCAGATAGACATATAAGTCCGGAATGGTATTTTTTCAATAAATCAAAATCAATTCTTGGTCTGTTATAAAATCCGTCAATGCTTGCAATGGAAACAAGTTTTATAAGATTTTTGTAGCCCTCATTATTTTCACAAAGTAGTACAAGATGATATGGCGATAAATCTATTTTTCCATTTTTATCTGTATGTTTTCGGGGGGCAACGTATACTTCACAGCCTATGATTGGTTTTACGCCGACAGATTTTGCTTCTTTCCAGAAATCTATAACACCATACATTACTCCATGGTCGGTTATTGCAACAGCAGTCTGACCTAATTCTTTTACACGTTGCATAAGAGGTTTGATACGACAAGCTCCGTCAAGTAAACTATATTCAGTATGCAAATGAAGATTGACAAATGAATTATTGTTCAATAGAGTTCTCCTTTCGTATTTTTTCTGCAATAGTAGCTAACTTTTTGAAACGGTGGTTAACTCCTGAACGGCTTATAGGTATGCTGAGGTTTTCCCCGATTTCCTGTAAACTCATATCTGTATTTTCAAGACGCATAATTGCAACTTCATATAATTCTGCTGAGAGGCTTTCCAGACCATTAGTACTTTGAATAAGCTTTATATCTTCTATTTGACGCATAGATGCTTTTATAACTTTGTCTATATTTGCAGAATCACAATTAGCAATACGATTTGCTTTATTTCGTACATCTTTATAGATTTTAACGTTCATAATTTCAAGAGTGCAGTTTTGAGCTCCCATGAATGTCAGTGTATCTTCTATTGATTCGCTGTCTTTTATGTATACAACACATTGTCCACGTCTTATAGTTGTTTTTGCGTTCACGCCTATATCACCTAACAGTACAATCAGTTCTTCTGCAAGAACTTCGCTTGGCACTGAAAATTCAAGGTGATATTCTTTTGAAGGATTGTTAACACTTCCGCAGGCAAGAAATATTCCGGCTGTAAATCCACCGATACTGTTGGTTACTATAATTTCGGAATTAATTGTACGTACGTTAATAAGTTTATATGTCTGGTAGACTTCATCTATAATATTTTTATCATTTATTTCGTAGCTATATAGAATAACGCCGTCTTTCCGGCAATTTTCATGACATTCCGGAGAATAGTGAAAAACATTCCGGAATAGTAGTTCAAAAAATTCTGAAGAAATATTGCTTTCTGTCTGAAAGAATATTTGTTCCGGAGACAGAGTGCGACAGAATAAAAGCATTCCATAAAGACACGCAAAACGTTTGTCGTTATCACTGACAGCCGAACATATTTCACGGCGTACATCATTTGAGAAAGACATATATAATCAATCCTTTTTTTAAAATTGTCCGCACACAATATATGTACGGACCTTTGTTTTTATAATAAAATTAAAATTCACAATTATTCCTGCTATTGTATAATTGTGTATACTTAGATGAGAAATTCGGGTATCTTAATGAATTCTTTTCAAAAATATATTTGACTGAACCGCCTGCGATTGAATTAATAATTGAGAAATATTATATAATTCTATCTTTTGTTATATCACGATGGTATTTTTGAACTTTGTAATTATTTTCTGATAAATGTTTTGCCATGAGTTCGGCGAAAGTAATAGAACGATGTTTTCCGCCAGTACAGCCAAATGCGATTACAAGTTGGCTTTTTCCCTCATGAACATAAAGCGGCAAAAGATAATCAATAAGGTCTTTAAGTTTTTCAAAAAGTTCCCTTGATTGCTCAAAGCTCATAACGTAATCTCTGACACATTCTTCACAACCGGTACGATTACGGAGATTTTCCACATAATATGGATTAGGTAAACATCTTACATCAAATACAAGGTCAGATTCTGTTGATACACCATATTTAAATCCAAATGACATTATTTTTATATTAAGAGAATCTGAACATCTGTTTAAAAATATTTCTTTAACTTGTTCTTTAAGCTGATTTGAAGAGAGTTCAGATGTTTCAATATAGTAATCGGCAATTTCTCTTAATTGTGTCAACTGAATTTTTTCATAATGTATAGCATCATGCAAACTACCATTAAATTTTTCATCAAGAGGGTGACGACGACGTGTTTCTTTATAACGTTTTATAAGGATTTCATTGCTTGCCTCTATAAACAAAACTTTCACATCAAGATTTTTATTTTCTTTTAGTAATTGCCATGAGTGATATATTTCTGCAAACATATCTCCCGTACGTATATCTACGGCAACAGCAATTTTTTTGATTTCGCTGTTTGATTTCTGGCATATATCTACAAATCTGGAAATAAGTTTCGGAGGCATATTATCAATACAATAATATCCGATATCTTCCATAACGTCCATGACACAGGATTTTCCGGACCCTGACATTCCTGTGACAATTAATAATTGCATAAAATTCCCCCTAAAACAAGGATTTTTTCACTTCATAATTACTGGTTCGAGTTCAAGGGTATAACCAGTTTTATCTTTTACAATTTTCTTGACTTTTTCGCAAAGTTCCATAACGTCTTTGAATGTAGCATTACCTTTATTTATTACAAAACCGCTGTGTTTTTCGCTGACCATTGCCCCTCCACAAGTAAGACCTTTCAGCCCGCACTGTTCGATAAGCAGGGAAGCATAACTTCCTTCAGGACGTTTGAATGTACTTCCGGCACTTGGAAATTCCAAAGGTTGTTTTGAACTTCTCTTATTCATGCAGGAGGTCATATTTTGTCGTATAGTCTGTGAATCGCCTTTATTAAGTTTAATTGTAACAGAGGTTATAATGTGATTTTTTCCAGAAAATAGACTGTGTCTGTAAGAAAGTTCCATATCCTTGCAATCTATTGAACGTTTCTGGCAATTTTCATCTATGTATTCAGCAGAAACAACTATATCAGACATTTCGCTGCCATAAGCACCGGCGTTCATAAATAAAGCACCGCCAATAGTTCCTGGGATACCATAAAGATTTTCCATTCCGGAAAGTCCCGATTGCTGAGCATATACACATACTGAGGCTAACAACGCTCCTGAATCTGCTTTTATAGTATTTCCGTCAGATTCGATATGAGAAAAATTATTACCCAAAAGTAACACTACTCCATCGAATCCATCGTCTGGAACTATAATGTTACTACCTCGTCCAAGGACAAAGTAGTTAATATTTTCGGTTTTAAGATAGTGAACGATTTCGGTAATTGATTCAACAGAATTGATGCTTATCAACGCACGGCATTTTCCACCAAAACGGAATGTTACATATTCGTTTAAAGAACATTCAGGAATGATACGGCAATTAAGTTGATTGCATATATTAATAAGTTCATTTATATTTATCATATTTTCCTCCTGACATCTTGCCTATATTCAGAAAGTATCATAATCACGTACAATTTCTTTTGATTCTGATTCCATACCGAGTCTGTGAAGAAGTTCAGTAGCGGCATTATAGCCCATTTTCTTTTGTCTGTTATTCATTGCAGCAACTTCAAGTATTACAGCAAGATTACGGCCAGGTTTTACAGGAATTGTGAGTGATGGTACTTTTACGCCAAGAAGTGAAACAAATTCAGTATCGACACCCATTCTGTCGTAAACTTTTTCGGAATTCCATTGTTCGAGTTCAACCACAAGGTCGAGTTTCTCAGTCATTTTTACAGCACCAATACCAAAAAGACGACGGGCATTAATAATTCCTATGCCTCTGAGTTCCAGAAAATGACGGATATTATCAGGTGAACTTCCTACAAGGCTTATATTTGAAACTTTTCTTATTTCAACGGCATCATCAGCAACAAGTCTGTGACCACGTTTTACAAGTTCAATAGCTGTTTCACTTTTTCCCACGCCACTTTCACCAGTTATAAAAACACCTTCGCCGTAAATTTCTATAAGAACACCATGACGAGTAATTCTTGGAGCAAGGTTAAGATTAAGAAAAGCAATCAATCCGGACATAAAGTTTGAGGTACTTTCCTTACTTCTGAGCAGAGGTACTTCATATTCTTTTGCAAGTTCCAGCATTTCGGCAAAGTATGGAAGTTCTCTTGTAATTATAAGGGCAGGTATTTTTTGTGCAAACAATAACTGAAGTCTTTCACGTCTTGTTTTTTCGTCGATAGTTGAAAGGTATGCGAATTCCATTTTACCTATAATCTGGATTCTTTCCGGATTGAAATATTCATAGAATCCCATAAGTTGAAGTCCCGGACGATTTACATCATTTTCATCAATCATAACTTCATCTGCATTTTTAGGTATATAAATTGTTTCGAGTTTAAACTCATCTATCACTTTTTGAAGTGACACATTAAATTTTTCAGTCATTTCAATTCTCCATTCTCCGTAAGACCGGAATATTTTATCCAAGTATAAAAGATGTATATCCCATTTCATTCATATCATCTTTAGCTCTTAGTATTTCAGAAGTATTATAATTATTGCCTGAAATACGTATTATTATGTCAAAATCCAAAGTTTTTTCTTTTATCAGATTAAGCATTTTAATTATATTTTCAGATGGTGTATCACTGAATTCATAAACAGTATTTCCCGTATCAACGCCATTGCTGATTTCGTCCAGATTTATATCAACAACAATAGTATCAGATTTTACAGAATCAGGTTTAAGTATTTCTGATTTTTCACAAAGGATATCTGAGGCACTTATTTCTAAAAACATATCTGAGTTATTTTCAGCAATTATTTTATAGAGCATATTTTCCGCATCAATAAGAGCAGTATATCTGTCTGAATCCTCAAGTTTGCTATTATTGAGTGTATTTAAATCTCTGTTGCTGAATTCCGGAAATTGAATATCTGCACATATAACCTTTTGGAAATCTGCTTTTGAAATTTCCTCTGCTATAAAACTGATATATTTTAAATAATCGTCTGAAAACGGTGATGCCCATATTTGTGAATCTGAATCACACCATGCAGAAATTGTTTCATTATCCAGATATCCGTATTGAGGGTATTCTTTCGGGATAATATTATCTGAAAAAACACTTATGTATGCCACAGGGATATATCCTTCTTTTTTAATTGTTGTGACAATTTTTTTCAGTTCCAAATCTGAATCCTTTATTTCTTCAATATTTTCATATGATGTATCATACATTAATTTACCGTTCGGAAGTTTTAGAGGCACTTCAACATATTCTATATTTTGTTCCTGAGGAATTCTGCTTATAGCAGTTTTTATTGCTTCATAATTCATTGTTTCATATTCATTAAGGCGGATACTGCGATATGAATCAGTTTTTTCTGTTTCTGACAAATTATTTTCTGCAATTTCAGAAATATCTGAAGTAGTTTCCTCATATGAAGAAGTTTTCTGAATTTCTTCATCACCTTGTTTTCTTGAATAATTAATACGTGGGCC
>CAZTUV010000090.1:0-8494 GCA_964616595.1 uncultured Alistipes sp. | reverse complement strand
TCTGATATAAATCCGTCACATATGTATTCAGCCTCTCCGGTCATTATAACGGTCTGGTCAGATTGGTATGTTATCCATAAATCGCCACCACGTAAATGAACCAGAATTTCTTCATTGTATGAACATAGACCATTTAATACAGCACTGACAACCGTTGCACAAGTACCTGTACCACAAGCGAAAGTTTCACCGCTGCCACGTTCCCACACACGCATTTTAAGAGTATTTTTGTCTATAATTTCTGCAAATTCGGTATTTACACGATTAGGGAAGATTTTGTGGTTTTCAAAATCAGGGCCTATTTTTTCAAGTTCAAGAGAATCAATATTGTCTGTGAAAATAATAGCGTGAGGGTTGCCCATTGAAACACATGTAACATTCCATATTTTTTCACCGACTTTAACGGGTTGATTTATAAAACTGTCCAGATTACTTATTACTGGAATTTCAGAGGGCGATATAATAGCCTTTCCCATATCAACCTGAACCAGATTCACTTTGTTGTCTTTAAGGAAAAGTTTCAGATGTTTTATTCCTGAATTAGTTTCAAGCGTCAAATCAGTTTTTGAAGTAAGTTCCATATCATAAACATATTTGCCGATACATCGTGTAGCATTACCACACATCATAGCTTCTGAACCGTCGGCATTAAAGATTCTCATACGAAAATCTGCTTTATCTGATGGCATAATAAGAACAAGACCATCAGAGCCTATTCCTTTATGTCTGTCGCTTACAATAACAGAAACTTTTTCAGGTTCGTTGACCGTTTCTTCAAAACAGTTAACATAGATATAGTCGTTGCCTATACCGTGCATTTTAGAAAATTTCATAAATAAACTCCTATTTAAGACTCATCAGGAGCAGATGAAAAAATTCTGCTAACTTTTTTCATCTAGTATATTATATAACAACCTTTTAAAAAAATCAATAGTTTTTTAAATATATGTTTGTTTTTTAAGAATAGCCGAAACAGTTCGTCCAATGATTGTAAAATAATCCAAATCTGTTATAGACCACTTTTTAAATCTTCCGACGTAACAGAATGAAATCATTCCCTTTATTATATTATTTTCTGTTATAAGGTATTGAACTGCACCACCAATATTTTGTTGCGTAAGAATCCGGAAGGCATTATCATCACGACCTTCAAGTTCATTAACGTTATCAATGGCCAGTATTCCGTCTCCGGAAAATCTTTCAGCATATTTATTTTTCAGCAGATAGTAAGCATTTTTAGCAGAAGAGTTTCCGCAACTCACGACAAGATTCATATTATCTCCTGCAAATACACATATATCGTCTATATCGAATTTAATACGAATCTGTTCTAGTAGTATTGAAATATCCGGTATACGTCCAAAAACAAGGTTTTCAGAAAGCTGGCCAATGAAATCCAGTTTATATGAACTTTCTTTTTTATTGCTGAGAAATGCTATTTTATTTTTTATATCTTTTTCAACGTTACCATGTTTTTCGATGTCATATATTACATAACGGTTCTGACCTTTTTGCTGTGCGATATATAAAGCTTTATCAGCCTGCATAAATAGTTCATCATAAACAGTGCTGTCATCTGGATATGTTGAAATTCCCATTGAACAGGTAATATTCATATTTTCAGAACGTTCAGAAAAAGCACATTCTGTTTTAGTTCTTATAGCACGGAGTATTCCTCTCAAATCCGTTTCATCGTATGTATCTTCAAGTATTATTAAAAATCCTGAACCACTGATACGTCCGGCTATTCCTCTTGCACCGATTTCCGTTTTAATTATTCCGGCAACTGTGAATATAACTTCATCACCAAAGAGATGCCCATAACTTGATACAATTTCACTAAAATTATCTATATCAAGCAAAACAATATTGACACGGCATGATGGTTTTTCAGAAAGAAGTTCCATAGCATATGAAGTTACAGTCTGTTTGTTTAGAACGCCAGAAAGTGAATCTTTGTTAGCCTCAATGGCAAGATTTATATCTTTAGTTTTCTGACGTGAACTTACTATTGAAATTATTCCGGAAACTCTTTTGTTAGTAGTGTCTTCATAACGTGTTATTCCACGAAACAGACACATTTCACGATTTTTACCGAGAGTAAGTATTGATGATTCAAATTCATATTCAAATCTATAAACACCATTTCGGATATCATTGCAGAGTCTGTTAAAAGTTTCAGTATAACGTGAAAGTATGTATCCTGATTGAACAGCATCATTTTGCCATTCATCGAGATTGCGGTCAGTAAGTATAATTTCACGGCAACAATCGAACATATATATTTTTATTTTTTTTGTCTGGAAATCGTATTTAAAAGCTAAATCATTCATTAAAGTTAATATGTGCCTGTATTCTGAAATGGTTTTTTCACGTGTATATGCAAGGCTTTCCAAAGAGAAAACATCGTTGAATGTTATACTAAAAAGCTTTTCCGGAGTATTTTGAATGATTTTTATACAGGCAAGTATCCAACGCAAAGAATTATTAACACCTTTCATACGTATGATAGTTTTGGACAGAATACCTTCAGAGGCTGTTTTCAGACATTCCTCAATTCTTGGAAAGTCGTTTTCATATATTGTGCGTTTTATTGAATATACAACGTCATTACCAAAATATCTGAAAAAAGTTTCATCGGCTCTTTGTGTATGAAAGCTTTCATCTATTATGATATTTCCCAAACTATATATTTTTTCATTTATAAATTTTGACTCCATAAGTTAATCCTTTGAATTTTAGTTTGTGTCGTCATCGGAAACTATAATAGCATTTTGTATTTGTTCACGACGTTCAAGCAGTTCAAATGCAAGCTTATATATTGTTGCGACAATCGGCACACCAAGTAACATTCCAAGTATTCCGAAAAGTCCGCCACCAACGGTTACAGCTGCAAGAACCCATATTCCTGGGAGACCAACGGAAGTACCTACAACTTTGGGATATATAAGATTACCTTCAATTTGCTGTAAAAGTACAAGGAATATTATAAAAATTAATGCCTGCATAGGATTTACCGTGAAAATCATAAAAGCACTGATAACAGCACCTATCAATGCTCCGACAATCGGGATAAGTGAAGTAACTCCAACTATTGTACCAGCCATTGCAGAATAAGGAAGTTTAAGGAGAGTCATTCCAATGAAACAAAGAGAACCTATTATAATAGCTTCCATAAATTGCCCTACAAAAAAGTTTTTAAATGTATCATTGGTTATTTCAAGAATGTGGTTCATGCGACGGGTGATTTTTTCATTAAGATAGGCTCTTTGAAAACGACTTATATCCTTATGTAATTTGTCTTTGCGAAGAAGTAAGTATAGTGCAAATATTATGGCTATAACAGCGTTAGTTATTATTGATACTGTTGAACCGATGATTGAAATGACTGAATCAAATACATCATAAGCACCTGTCCCTATTTTTTCTGTTATGCTAATAATATCTGGTTCGATGCTTTTTATAAATTCCTGAATTTCAGGGTATTCCTTAAATGTTGTTTTGGCAAATTCTTGTACTTCCAAGAAAAAAGGCGGAATTTCATTGGCTATAAGTTTAACTGCACTGACAAGTTCAGGATATACAATGTTTACTATTAACACAATTATGATTGTTGCACTTGCAAACGACATTGTAATACATACCGGACGACGTGACTTTCGTATGAATTCGGAATTGTTTTTTGGAAAATAGTGCTTTTCATAGAAATTCATTATGATATTGAAAATATATGCAATTATACAACCTGTTACAATTGGAACTAGTGCTGAAAAGGTTGTTTTTACAAAGTTGGATATTACAGAAAAGTTTCTTACTGCAATACACACTATCAGTGCAAACAGAGCGATAAGTCCATACCGTTTTATTTCTTTTTTCTTCATTATGAAAATCCTCCTAAAATTTGATTATAGATAAATTATAATATATGTATGTGATAATGTCACGTTGCAAAATGTTAATTTTTAATTAATAAGTATTTTGTTTTTCGCTTGACTACTCCTTTATAATATGGTATAATTCTAAAAAAGTATAGACAGGAGATTATTATGATAGTTACAGTTACTTTGAATCCGGCTATTGATTGTGCCATGGGAATCGATAATTATAAGGAAAATTCTGTTAATCGTGCAGATTTTCAGAATATTACGGCGGGAGGTAAAGGAATAAATATTTCTATTATTTTGAGCCGACTCGGTATCGAAACAAATGCCCTTGGATTTTGTGGGGGAGAAACAGGAAAACTTCTTTGCAGTTTGCTTGACGCCATGAAATGCCCTCATGATATGACATGGCTTGAAAATCAACTTACCCGTATAAATGTAAAACTTAAATATAACAATTATGAAACGGAAATAAATGGAAGGGGTGCAGATATTTCGCCGTATGTTCTCGAAAGCTTTATTGGTAAACTTGAGGATATTCTGCATGAAGGAGATACTCTTGTTCTTGCCGGAAGTATTCCAGCATCAGTTCCTTCAAATATTTATGCACATATAATGAAACGTTTTCATGGACGTAATATAAGAATTGTTGCTGATTCATCAGGAAAGCCTTTACTTGAACTTTTACCTTTGAGACCTTTTCTGATAAAACCTAACAATTTTGAATTGGGTGAAATTCTTAACAGAAAAATTAGCACTCCTGAAGAGGCTCTTGCTGGTGCATATGAACTCAAAAATATGGGAGCAAATAATATTCTTGTTTCGCTAGCGGAAA
The DNA here is from genome assembly GCA_964616595.1 of uncultured Alistipes sp. Taxonomy (GTDB): domain Bacteria; phylum Bacillota; class Clostridia; order Oscillospirales; family Ruminococcaceae; genus Ruminococcus. The sequence goes on along the minus strand of CAZTUV010000090.1, from coordinate 3,778 downwards.
AAGGTGCAGTTCTGCTTACTGAAGATGGATTGGAATACAGAATATCTGCACCTAAAGGTATAGTAAAAAATTCTGTCGGAGCAGGTGATTCAATGCTGGCTGGATTTCTTGCAGGGCTTGAAAAAACAAACGATTATTTCTATGCTTTGAAACTTGCTACTGCTTGTGGAAGTGCTACGGCTTTTTCTGGAGAACTTGCCAAAAAATATGAAATTGATGAACTTTTTAATGTAATAAATGATTGTATGAAATGTTATTCTTAAATAAAATTTATATGCGATTTTTGTGCAAAACTAATAAATTACATCAAAAATATATAAATTGTGAATTCTATAAGGTTGAACTTCTCTATTTTGTGCGGTTCTTAAATAATAGTTAATTATAAATTCTATTCTTATGATAAATATGTATGTTAACCTCGGTTAACAAAATTATTGACATTTGCTAATAGTTATGTTAATATAAATTCAGACAAATTTTTTCTTGAAAAGGAGTTACATAATATAATGAAATGGAATTTTGAAAACGAATGGGAAGGCTTTACAGCCGGTAAATGGTGCGAACGTATCGATGTTCGTGACTTCATTCAGAAAAACTATACACCTTATGATGGTGACGCTTCATTCCTTGCTGAACCAACAGAGGCTACAACTACTCTTTGGAATCAGGTTCTTGACCTTATGAAACAGGAAAGAGAAGCTGGCGGTGTTCTTGATATGGATACTAAGGTTGTTTCTTCTCTCGTTTCACATGGTGCAGGTTACCTTAATAAGGAACTTGAACAGATTGTAGGTCTTCAGACTGATAAGCCTTTCAAGAGAGCTTTGATGCCTTACGGCGGTCTTAATATGGCTGCAAAGGCTTGTTCCGATAATGGCTATGAAGTTGATGATGAAATTAAACATATCTTCAGCGAATACCGTAAGACTCATAATCAGGGCGTTTTTGATGTTTATACTCCTGAAATGAGAGCTGCAAGAAGTAACAAGATTCTTACAGGTCTTCCAGATGCTTATGGCAGAGGCCGTATTATCGGTGACTACAGAAGAGTCGCTCTTTATGGTGTGGACAAGCTTATCGAAGATAAAAAGGCTCAGAAGGATTTCTATACACGTCCTATGACTGAAGAAAAAATTCGTGCTCGTGAAGAAATTTCTGACCAGCTCCGTGCTCTTGAAAATCTCAAGAAAATGGCTGAAATTTATGGTTGCGATATTTCTAAGCCGGCTACAACCGCTAAGGAAGCTGTACAGGCTCTTTACTTCGGCTACCTCGGTGCTGTTAAAGACCAGAATGGTGCTGCTATGTCTATTGGACGTACTTCAACATTCCTTGATATTTACTTTGAAAGAGATATTAAGAAGGGTATTCTTACAGAAGAACAGGCTCAGGAAATTATCGACCACTTTATTATGAAACTCCGTCTTGTACGTTTTGCAAGAACTCCTGAATATAATTCACTTTTCTCAGGCGACCCACAGTGGGTTACAGAATCAATTGGTGGTATTGGCGTTGATGGCAGACACATGGTTACTAAGAATAGTTTCCGTTATCTTCATACTCTTGAAAACCTCGGTACTTCTCCAGAACCAAACCTTACAGTTCTCTGGTCAACAAGACTTCCTAAGGGATTCAAGGAATATGCTGCTGCAATTTCTATCAAGACTTCTTCTATCCAGTACGAAAATGATGACCTTATGCGTGTAACTCATGGCGATGATTACGCTATTGCTTGCTGTGTATCTTCAATGAGAGTCGGTAAGGAAATGCAGTTCTTCGGTGCAAGAGCAAACCTTGCTAAGTGTCTCCTTTATGCTATAAATGGCGGTGTCGATGAAAAGACAGGTGTTCAGGTCGGCCCTGAATATCGTCCATTTGACGGAGAATACCTTGATTACAATACAGTTATGAAAAAGTACGATGACATGATGACTTGGCTTGCTGGTCTTTATGTTGATACTCTTAACTGTATCCACTATATGCATGATAAGTACTGCTATGAAAGCCTCCAGATGGCTCTCCATGACAGAGAAGTTAAGCGTTATTTTGCTACAGGTGTTGCTGGACTTTCAGTTGTTGCAGACTCACTTTCAGCTATTAAGTACGCTAAGGTTAAGGTTGTTCGTAAGGACATCGAAGTTAAGAACAAGAAGGGCGATGTTGTAAACGTTGCTAAGAATGTTGCTGTTGATTACGAAATTGAAGGAGATTTCCCGAAATATGGTAACAATGATGACAGAGTAGACTCTATCGCTGTTGAAATCCTTGAAAAGTTCATGAACAAAGTTCGTCAGCAGCATTGTTATAGAAACGGTGTGCCTACAACTTCAATTCTTACAATTACTTCTAATGTTGTTTATGGTAAGAATACAGGTTCAACTCCAGATGGCCGTAAACTTGGTGTTCCGCTTGCTCCTGGTGCTAACCCGATGCATGGCAGAGATACTCATGGTGCAGTAGCTTCACTTTCATCTGTTGCTAAACTCCCATTCACAGATGCTCAGGACGGTATTTCAAATACATTCTCAATCATTCCTAACGCTCTCGGTAAGGATATGGAAGTTTTTGCAGGCGACCTTGATATTGATTTAGGCGATGCTTTTAAAGGCGAATAATAATGATAACTCCTGATATGCTCACACCGACTGATAATCCGGAAGAACTTGCTGAACTTATTGATAAGCTTATTTCTCAGGGAAACGGTCATGTAAATATTGATGTCATTGATAATGGTACAGGTATAAGGGTTGATACTGTCAACAGCAGAGATTGCGGAAAAATGGGGGCTTGTATGCAACCTACTGAACTGGAAACTGATGACGAAGATTAAGTTATCTGATTGGGAAATGACGATTAAAAGTCGTTTCCCAACTATATAAAATTTTAAGGAGGACTATTAAAATGGAAAATAATACTACACAGGTTAACAACCTCGTTGAACTCCTCGATGGTTATGTTGAAAAAGGTGGTCATCACCTTAATGTAAACGTATTTACAAGAGAAACACTTCTTGATGCTCAGGCTCACCCTGAAAAATATCCACAGCTTACAATCAGAGTTTCAGGTTATGCTGTAAACTTTGTTAAGCTTACTAAAGAACAGCAGGACGATGTTATTTCAAGAACATTCCATTCTGCTCTTTAATTCAAAAATAAAACGGTTCAGATATCTGAGCCGTTTTTTTAATTTAAATAAAGATATTATTCAGGTTTTTCAAAAAGGAAATTAAAACTCCCTTTACCAGTTTCAAGACAAGTTTCAAGGACGCTTGCATAAAGTTTAAGTTTGCGATATATACTTTCGTCATCGGAAGGGAAAAAAGATTTATTTAATAAAAACGTTAACATAGCTATTATCATTTCAGAACTTTCTTTAGGCATTTCAGTATGGATAGAACTGTCTTTTATACCTTCTTCAAAGATTTGTGTTAATATCGGCGAAACTGTCTTGATTGCTATCATCATCATTTTATAATGCAAAACAATGTCATCATGTATATGAAGTGAAGTAATTATATTATGACTGTTATCTTGAAATTCTTTTCTTATCATGGAAACAAATAGATGTTTTATTTTATTATAGGTGCTGATACAATCTTCAGTTGATGCAAAGTATTCTTTTATAGCATTTGAATAACTTCTTTCTATAACTGCATCAATTATTTCTTCTTTGCTTTGAAAATAGTAATATATACTTCCTTTGCCAATACCCGCATTTTTTGCAATCATATCAACTGTCATATCACGATTAGGAGTTTCCATAGTACACATAAGCTTTT
>CAZTUV010000089.1:0-8499 GCA_964616595.1 uncultured Alistipes sp. | reverse complement strand
CAACAATGCTTTGTTGTTTCTATGATAAAGGAATAGATGTAATCAAATGTGGACTTCATGCCAGTGAATTTGTTGAAAAAGACATGGTCGGAGGATTTTATCACCCTGCATTCCGTGAACTTTGTGAAAGTTATATTTACAGAAATAAAATATCAGAAATTATTAAAAATAAATTTAACGCAAAGAATGAAAATGAAAGTTTTGTATTTGCTGTAAATCCTTCTTGTTTAAGTAAGGCTATTGGGCAGAAAAAAAGCAATTTAATATATTTCAGTAAGCAAAATATTTGTATAAAATTTATTGAAGATAAGAGTGTTCCGAAATATTGTGTTGAACTGAGGGGGTGAAATAATTTGTACCTTAAATCGCTTGAAATACATGGTTTCAAGTCTTTTCCGGATAAAATAAAATTAACTTTTGATAAAGGGCTTACGGCAGTTGTTGGTCCTAATGGAAGCGGAAAAAGTAATATCGGTGATTCTGTTCGCTGGGTTCTTGGCGAACAATCAACAAAAACCCTTAGAGGCAATAAAATGGAAGATGTTATTTTTTCCGGTACTGTTACACGTAAACCAATGGGTTTTGCATCTGTAACACTTAATATAGATAATTCTGATGGCACACTTCAGAATATGGCAGAAGAAGTTTCCGTTACCAGAAAACTTTACAGAAATGGAGATAGCGATTATCTTATAAATGGAAAGTCTGTTCGTCTTAAAGATATTAATGAATTATTTATGGATACAGGTCTTGGTCGTGACGGGTATTCAATCATAGGTCAGGGAAGAATTGCTGAAATTGTCAGTGCAAAGGGTAACAGACGTGATATATTTGAAGAGGCATCAGGTATTTCAAAATTCCGTTACAGGAAAGTCGAGGCAGAAAGAAAACTTACTTCTGTACAGGAAAATCTTGTACGACTTACTGATATCCTTTCTGAACTGGAAAGCAGAGTAGAACCTTTAAGAATACAATCGCAAAAAGCTGAAAAATTCCTTGTATTGTCTGAAGAAAAAAAGAAACTTGAAGTTTCTGTGTGGGTTAATCGTCTTGATGATATGAATCTGAAACTTCAGCAATTGGAAGAAGAAATCTTGATTAGCCATACAGAATATGAAAATATAGAACGTGATATTCATCAGCAGGAGTGTGCACTTGAAGATTGCTATCGAAAAATGCAGGAAAGTACAATACGTTCAGATGAAATAAGACGTAAAATGATTGAAGAAGAACAAAACTCTTCAGAATTGAAATCTGAAATTGCTGTTCTGGAAAATGATATAAAACATTCTGAAATATCTATAATTTCAACAGAACAAAGTATTTCAGAAATGGAAAAAAATATAGAATTGCTTAATGTGAAACATAAAAATGCAATTGAAAATATCAGTCATCTTGAAAAAGAACGAAAAAAAATTGCAGATAAGATTTCCTCTTCAGAAGAAAAATTAATTAAAGCAGAAAATGAAAATAAACGTATTGATGATGAATCGGATAAGTCGGCTGTATATACAAATAATTTGCGAATAAAACAAAGCGAATGTATACTTTCAAGAAGTACGGCGGAAAAAATTATATCTGAAGAAGAAGAACGTCTTTCAGTACTCCGTGACAATATAACTGAATATAATGCTAAAATATCAGAATATTCCGAAAAAATTAAAAATTCTGAAAATCAGCTTGATAAAATCAGAAAACAGTATGCTGAATCAGAGAAAAGTTTGCTGGAAAGCGAAAAGGTTTATATTTCCAAAAAAGAAAAGTATGAGAAGTTTACAGCGGAACTTGAACGTCTTGAATTTGAAATCAGGGACAGACAGCAAAGAGTCAGAATTTTATATGACCTTGAAAAAAATATGGAGGGCTTTGCAGGAAGTGTAAAATCTGTTGTACGTGCAGGTATTAATGGGGTTTGCGGAACTGTTGCTCAAAATATGAATGTTGGTCAAAAATATGCTGTTGCAATTGAAACAGCTTTAGGCGGTGCTATGCAAAATATCATTGTAGAAAACGAAAACGTTGCTAAACAGTGTATCGGTTTCCTGAAAAATCAGCGTGCAGGTCGTGCAACATTTTTGCCGGTAACTTCCATAAAAGGTCATGAACTTAATGAGCAGGGTCTTGCAAATTGTAATGGTTTTATATCAATCGCCAGTCAGATAATTGAATGTGACAGTAAGTTTTCTGGAATAATGTCTTTTTTGCTTGGACGTACGGTTATTGCGGAAAATATTGATACTGCAACAAATATCGCTAAAAAATATAATTATCGTTTCAGAATTGTTACAGTAGATGGTCAGGTAATTAATTCCGGAGGTTCATTTACTGGTGGTTCTGTCCAAAAAAACAGTGGTATCATTACAAGAAAAAATGAGATATCTTCTTTGAATAGTGATATTAACAGGTTATCTGCTGAACGTTCTGCCTTGAATAAAAAAATTGAAGGTCTTTATATTGAAGTGAAAAATCTTTCAGTAGAAAATGAAAATGTAAAATCCGCTATGGCATCACTTGAAAATGAAGATTCACGTTTAGTAGCGGAAATTTCAGGCTTGAAAGTTCTTTCTGGGCAGATTGATTCACATAATGGTAATACAATTCGACTTATTGATGAATCGGAATCTAAAATATTTTCAGCTAAGCAGGAAATTGATAGTTATCAGAAGGTTCTTGATGAACTTTTGGAGAAAATTTCTGTTGCTGAAACCGAAACATCACAGGAACAATCTGTAAAAGAAACTTTAAGAAAAAATATATCTGAACTTACAGAAGAAATTTCAGAATTGAAAATATGTTTTGCTGAGATTTCAAAGGATATTCAGTCACAGAATGAAGATGTCTCAAGAATGGCAAAAAATCTTATTGAATTTGATGGCAATAAGAAAACTTTTCTTGAAAATACAGAAACTTTGAAACAATCTATAATTGAAAAAAAATCTGAAATAGATTCCATAAAAAACAAACTTGACAGTCTTAATGATAATACATCAGCTTATCTGAATCAAATCAGGCAATATCAGGCAATTCATACAGAACAGAATAAACTTGTAAATGAATTTCAAAGAAAGCTTAAACTTTTAAATGCGGATAAGGAACGTTTCTCCGGAGAAATAACAAGGCTTGAAGAAAGAAAAGAAAATATAACACATGATTTTGATAATATTATAAAACAACTCTTTGAAGTATATGAGTTGACACGTTCAGAGGCTATTGAAATTGCCGATAAAATCGATGATATCTTTATAGCACAAAAAAGCCTTTCTGAAGTCAAGAATAAAATAAAGGCACTTGGAAGTGTCAATGTTGATTCCATACAAGAATATAAAGAAGTTTCAGAAAGATATAGTTTCATGTCTGAACAGATTTCTGATATTCAAAAGTCAAAATCTGAACTTGAAAAGATAATTTCGGGTCTTACTGAGGAAATGAAACGCATTTTTACAGAAAGTTTTCAAATAATAAATGACAATTTTAAAAATATCTTTGTTGAACTTTTTGGCGGTGGAAAAGCAGAACTTATTCTTACTGACCCCGAAAATGTTCTTACATCTGGAATAGAAATAAAAGTTGCTCCTCCTGGTAAAGTTATAAAGAATCTTATTTCTCTTTCGGGGGGCGAACAATCATTTGTAGCAATTGCCATATATTTTGCAATTTTAAAACTTCGTCCGGCACCATTTTGTATTCTTGATGAGATTGATGCGGCACTTGATGAGGTGAATGTAAAAAAATACGCTCAATATCTCAAAAGATTCACTGATACTACACAGTTTGTACTTGTTACTCACAGGCGTAGTGCTATGGAAGAAGCTAATGTTCTTTATGGTGTTACGATGCAGGAAGATGGTATTTCAAAATTGTTAAAAATGGAACAAGTTGATTTTCAGGAAGATATTGCTGATATTCAATGATACAAACATATGGGAGGAATATAATGGGAATTATTCAGAAGATTGCTAAAGGTCTTAGAAAAACAAAGGATTTTTTTCTGGGTAGATTACAAAAAATACTTAATTCGTTCACGGTCATAGATGAAGAACTTTTTGACCAGCTTGAAGAAACTATGATTATGAGCGATATAGGTGTTGAAACATCTGAAGAAATATGTAATCGGCTTCGTAAAAAAATAAAGGAACGTGGCATAACTGACCCTAAAATGATTATGGAACTGATTCAGGAAATTATAGGCGAAATTATGGGCGATGATACGGGGCTTGACTTAACGGTTTCGCCGGCTATTGAAATTGCCGATAAAATCGATGATATCTTTATAGCACAAAAAAGCCTTTCTGAAGTCAAGAATAAAATAAAGGCACTTGGAAGTGTCAATGTTGATTCCATACAAGAATATAAAGAAGTTTCAGAAAGATATAGTTTCATGTCTGAACAGATTTCTGATATTCAAAAGTCAAAATCTGAACTTGAAAAGATAATTTCGGGTCTTACTGAGGAAATGAAACGCATTTTTACAGAAAGTTTTCAAATAATAAATGACAATTTTAAAAATATCTTTGTTGAACTTTTTGGCGGTGGAAAAGCAGAACTTATTCTTACTGACCCCGAAAATGTTCTTACATCTGGAATAGAAATAAAAGTTGCTCCTCCTGGTAAAGTTATAAAGAATCTTATTTCTCTTTCGGGGGGCGAACAATCATTTGTAGCAATTGCCATATATTTTGCAATTTTAAAACTTCGTCCGGCACCATTTTGTATTCTTGATGAGATTGATGCGGCACTTGATGAGGTGAATGTAAAAAAATACGCTCAATATCTCAAAAGATTCACTGATACTACACAGTTTGTACTTGTTACTCACAGGCGTAGTGCTATGGAAGAAGCTAATGTTCTTTATGGTGTTACGATGCAGGAAGATGGTATTTCAAAATTGTTAAAAATGGAACAAGTTGATTTTCAGGAAGATATTGCTGATATTCAATGATACAAACATATGGGAGGAATATAATGGGAATTATTCAGAAGATTGCTAAAGGTCTTAGAAAAACAAAGGATTTTTTTCTGGGTAGATTACAAAAAATACTTAATTCGTTCACGGTCATAGATGAAGAACTTTTTGACCAGCTTGAAGAAACTATGATTATGAGCGATATAGGTGTTGAAACATCTGAAGAAATATGTAATCGGCTTCGTAAAAAAATAAAGGAACGTGGCATAACTGACCCTAAAATGATTATGGAACTGATTCAGGAAATTATAGGCGAAATTATGGGCGATGATACGGGGCTTGACTTAACGGTTTCGCCGGCTGTAATAATGGTTATTGGAGTAAATGGTGCTGGAAAAACAACTACAATTGGTAAGATGTGTTATCAGTTCAGACAAGAGGGAAAGAAAGTTCTTGTTGCAGCAGCTGATACTTTCCGTGCGGCGGCAATTGACCAGTTACAGGTCTGGACAGATAGAGCAGGCGTTGACATAGTTAAGCATGATGAGGGTTCTGACCCCGGAGCAGTGGTTTATGATGCCCTTGATGCAGGACAAGCCAGAAACTGCGACGTTGTAATAATTGATACAGCCGGACGTCTCCATAACAAGAAAAACCTTATGGACGAATTAGCTAAAATTAACCGCATTATTGACAAAAAAGCTCCTGACAGTTCAAGAGAAGTTTTGCTTGTTCTCGATGCTACTACCGGACAAAATGCTGTTAATCAGGCTAAGCTCTTCAGCGAAACAGCTAACATTACCGGAATAGTTCTCACTAAGCTTGATGGTACTGCAAAAGGTGGTATAGTTATTTCTATTAAAAATGAACTCGGTATACCAGTAAAGCTTATTGGGGTTGGCGAAAAAATAGATGATTTACAACCTTTTAACAGCAGAGATTTTGTAACAGCACTTTTCAGCAGTAATGATATTGAAGATGTTGAACAGCTTGAAGAAGTTCAGGAAGAACAGCCGGAAGAAACAGAAGTTTCTGAAATTGTAGAAACTCCTGAAGAACAAGAACAGAAAAAAGGATTGTTCAGTAAGATTTTCAGTAATAAGGCTTCAGATGAAACAGTTGAAGAAGTGATTACGGAAGAAACTATTGATTCTGAAAATACAGAAGATATAACAGAAACTTTTGATGAAGAAATTACAGAAGAATCGGCAGAAGTTATTGAAGAAGAACAAACTGAAAAAATTATTTCTGAACCAGAAGAAATTAAAACTCTTGAAGAAGAAAAAGAAAACAGAAAACAAAGATTTTTCAGTCAGTTTTCAATTTCTGATGAACCAGACGAAAATACAACAGAAACTTTTGATGAAGAAACTGAAATAATTCAGGAAGAAACATCAGATGAAGAAGTTCCGGAAGAATCAGATGAAGTAATTAAGGAAGAAGAACAGGATAAACCTAAAAAACGTGGACTCTTTAGTAAACTTTTTGGAAGAAAGGATAAGTAATATGAAACTTGTTATGGCAACAAATAATCAAAATAAGTTGCGTGAAGTACAGGAAATTCTTTCACCTCTTGGAATAGAGGTTATTTCTCAGAAAGAAGCAGGCGTTTGTGTTGAACCTGAAGAAAATGGTTCTACATTTGCTGAAAACGCCCTTATTAAGGCAAAAGCAGTTTATGATATTGTGAAGATTCCTGTAATTGCCGATGACAGCGGACTTTGTGTCGACGCTCTCGATGGCAGACCATCTATTTATTCTGCACGCTATGCACCAAAGGGTCAGGAGTGTTCCAAGCTCTTAAACGAAATGATTAACGTTCCTGATGGTAAAAGAAGTGCTTTTTTTGAATGCTGTATAGCTTTTGTAAATGGTAAAGATAATGTTTTTGTGACTGGTAAGTGCTATGGTAATATATCGCATGAACCAAAAGGTACAAATGGTTTCGGCTATGACCCGATTTTTGAAAAAAATGGAAAAACTCTTGCCGAAATGTCATCTGAAGAAAAAAACCAGATAAGTCATAGAGCAGAAGCTTTAAAACAACTTTATAAATATTTTGAAGAAAAGAAAGGTGAATAATATGCTTACAAGTAAACAAAGAGCATACCTCAGAGGTATTGCATCAACTTATGAAACTATATTTCAGGTAGGAAAGGGCGGTGTTACCGAATCCATGTGCAAGGATATCGGTGAGGCTCTCCGTAAACGTGAACTTATAAAACTGCGTGTCCTTGAAAACTCCGGATATACTGCACGTGAGGCAGCAGAAGCCATAGCAGTTGCTACTGAATCAGAAGTTGTACAAGTTATTGGTTCAAAGTTCGTGCTTTTTAAACGTAATAAAAAAGACCCTGTTATTGAAAATATTCCAAAATGAAAATAGGTATTTATGGCGGAAGTTTCAATCCGATTCACAATGGACATATACATCTTGCAGAAACAGCTGTCAAAGACTTTGACCTTGATTCAGTTTATTTTGTACCATCTAAAATATCACCACATCGTTCCAGTGACGAATACGTTTCTGAAAATGACAGATTAAGAATGATTCAGCTTGCAACTTCTGAAAATTCATCTTTTTATGTAAGTGATTATGAACTAAAAATGGATAGAATTAGTTATTCAGTATATACAGTAGAATATTTTCGTGAGCGATTTCCATTAGATGAACTTTTTCTGCTGGTCGGCAGTGATATGTTATTGTCTTTTGATAAATGGTATTGTTTTGAAAAAATTTTATCTGAGGTAACACTTATAGTAGTTTCACGAAACAATGAAGATAATGACAGTCTTATAAAAAAATCTCATGAATTGTCAAAATATGGCAAAGTACTTATAAGTTCCGCATTACCGGAAGTAGTTTCATCAACGGAAGTAAGAAAAAAAATTTGTGAAAATTCTGATTTCTCTTGCTATCTTGATGAAAATGTAGTACAATATATAAGATTAAAGAAATTATATTCAGGTGATAATTAATTGTGAGGTGATAAAAGATGCTTTATGATGTCTCCGAAAAGAAAAAGTATCTCAAAGAAAACCTGTCCCAGAAACGTTATATACATTCATTGAATGTTGCGGAAGAATGTAAAAAGCTTGCCATTAAGTATGGTGAAGACCCAGATAAAGCTTATTTTGCGGGATTGCTTCATGATATATGCAAGGAATTGCCGGACGATGAACAGAAAAAAATTGTTCTTGATAGTAACTTTTCTGTTTGTCGTGAAGAAATAGATACAAAATCTCTATGGCATGCTATTGCAGGAGCATATTTTATAAAAACGTATTTTGGTGTTGAAGATATTGATATCCTTAATTCTGTGCGTTTCCACACGGTTGGAAGGGCGGGAATGACACGCCTTGAAGAAATTGTTTATATAGGTGACCTTATTTCAGCTGACAGGGATTATAAAGATGTTGACAGAATACGTAAAATAGCTTATACTAATCTTAATTCGGCAATGCTGGAAGGTTTTTCATATTCAATGAAGTCCGTAATAAAAAAAGGTGGTCTTGTTCCAATATGTACCGCTGAAGGTTATAATTTCTATACACGACTTTATAAAAATGAAAAAAATAAAAAATAATCTTTAAAG
>CAZTUV010000088.1:0-8605 GCA_964616595.1 uncultured Alistipes sp. | reverse complement strand
GTCTATAATAGTCATATCAATTCCTTTCTGTTTCAACTTCAAGATTCATTCCATCAGATGTAAATACAATTGTTCCCATGATATCAGTACGATAAATCTTATCTGTAAATGCATTTAAATTTTCAATTGTATTATCGGTCGGGTGACCATAAGAGTTACCCACCCCACACGAAATAACTGCATAATCAGGTTTTATAACATTTAGAAATTCTATTGACGATGATGTATCACTTCCATGATGAGCAACTTTATAAACATCTATATCTTCCAGATTATTATGTTCAAGCATTTCTTCTTCAGCAAGCTTTTCGGCGTCACCCGTAAATATAAAGCTGTTGTCACCATGATGCATTATAAAACTCACTGAATAATTATTGACATTACTATAATCCGGACTATTAGGAGCAATAATTTTCAATTCAGCATCACCGATGTTAATTATTCTGCCAACTTCTGCTTCAGTTAATGAAAGGCTCTTTTCGGAACAAGCCACGAGAAATTTTTCAAAATACTTTGTTGTTGGGGTATCACTGTCATCAATATGAGGAATAATCATTTCTCCTATATCAAAATGTTCAACAATTTTGCTCATACCGCCCATATGGTCTGAATGTGGGTGAGTTCCTACAACATAATCTATTTCAGAAACTCCCATATTGTCAAGATATGAAATAACCTTTTCAGTATCACCTGATTCACCGCAATCAATAAGGATATTTTCACCGGCAGAAGATATATAAATACTGTCACCTTGTCCCACATCTATGTAATGTACAGAAAGTTCATCAACCGGTGCTGTAAAGTTTCCGCTTAAAGCATTCCATACCAGAAAGCCAACCACCAGCAGTAATACAGGAATAATTGATTTTAAACCTTTCTCTTTCTTTGTTTGTTGTGCATATTTGACTGCTTTTTTCTGTTTGTCCGATAACCTGAAATCTGACAATTTTTGTCACCTGCCCTTTTATTATTCTTTGGAATATCTTCAACAAGACATTTCGGAGAAGTTCCTATCAAATCATATCTTCCTGCTTTTTTGAGAGCTTTTAAAACTATTTCTTTGTTCTGTTGCTTGAAATATTGCAACAATGCTCTTTGTTCTGCTTTTTCTTCAGGCGTTTTGGGGATATAGACCTTTTCCATTGTATATGGGTCAAGACCTGTATAGAACATACTGGTTGAAATAGTTCCCGGAGTCGGATAGAAATCCTGAACCTGTTCCGGACGTATTTTATTTTCTTTAAGAAAAACTGCAAGGTCAATAGCTTCATTCAGAGTACTTCCAGGGTGAGATGACATAAGATAAGGAACTAAATATTGTTCTTTTCCGATACCTTTTGTTATTTCATAGAATCGTTTTTGAAAAGCCTTATATGCTTCAATATGAGGTTTTCCCATTTTATCAAGAACAACTGCCGAACAGTGTTCCGGAGCTACTTTAAGCTGACCACTTACATGATGTTTTATAAGTTCACGCATAAATTCATCGTTTTTATCTTCCATAAGGTAATCGTAACGTATTCCCGAACGGATAAATACTTTCTTTACTCCTTTAATTTTACGTATTTTCCGCAAAATAGAGAGATATTCAGTATGGTCCACCTTTAAAGCAGGACAAGGCTCAGGGGCTAAGCATTTTTTACCCATACAAAGACCTTTGCTTAATTGTTTGGTACAGGAGGTACTTCTGAAATTAGCGGTAGGGCCTCCGACATCATGTATATATCCTTTAAAGTCCGGCATATGAGTTATTTTTTCAGCTTCTTCAAGAATAGATTTTTCACTTCTGCAAGTAATACGCCGTCCTTGATGCAACGCTATTGAACAAAAATTACAATATCCAAAGCAACCTCTGTTATGAGTTATTGAAAAGCGTACTTCCTCAATTCCCGGAACACCACCCGAAGATTCATAAGACGGGTGGTATGCTCTCATATACGGCAAAGAATATATATGGTCAAGTTCTTCAGTAGTAAGGCTGTATGCCGGCGGATTCTGTACAAGCATCATTTTTCCATGACGTTGAATTATAGTTTTTCCATACACTTCGTCCTGCCAGTCATATTGAATCTTAGTTGCCTTTGCATATTCAGTTTTTTTATCGCTTACCTGTTCAAACGACGGACATTGTGCCGAACCTATCGGAGTATTAACAGGTTCAGTTAAATAGCAGGTACCTCTTATGTCATGGATATCTCTTATATTTTCACCATTTGCAAGGCGTGTACATAGTTCTTGAATTTGGTGTTCACCCATACCATAAATCAATAAATCCGCATCGCTGTCCACAAGAATGGATTGTCTTACAGCATCGTCCCAATAGTCATAATGAGCAAAACGTCTCAGAGAAGCCTCCAGACCACCAATTGCCAATGGCACATCGCCAAAATATTCACGTATTTTATGACAATAAACTATAACTGCTCTGTCCGGACGTTTTCCGGCAACTCCGCCTGCTGTATATGCGTCATCTGAACGCTTTCTTTTGGCTGATGTATAATGTGCAACCATAGAATCTATATTGCCGGAAGTTACCAGAAATGCATATTTAGGAGAACCGAACTTTTTAAAATCCTTATCAGAATGCCAATCCGGTTGCGAAATTATTCCAACTGTAAAACCTAATGATTCAATAAGCCTTGTAACAATAGATGCCCCAAAACTCGGGTGGTCAACATAAGCATCACCTGTAACATATATAAAATCAAACTGTCTGATACCAAGTTCGTCCATTTCTTTTTTTGAAATTGGTAAAAATCCTTTATACAAGATATATCATCTCCTCATTCATATAAGTATATTTTAGTCATCTTCCTGTTTTCTTAATTTTCTTTCATCGAACTGCATCTTGGACATAAGAACTTTACGGGGTTTTGCACCCTCACTTGCTCCTATAATGCCCATTTCCTCAAGTTCGTCCATAATTCTTGCTGCTCTTGCATAACCAAGTTTAAGTTTTCTTTGTAACATTGACGTTGATAACTGACCATTATTTACAGCAACTTCAATGGCTCTTTCCACGAAATCACTGTCAGTACCTGCAAAAGTCCCAGCATCATCATTATTTGAGTTCTTAGATTGTGGCACAAAATTTTCTACTGCCTGCATAATATCGTTATTGTATTCTGCCTGTTTTTGTGACCTTATATAATCAAGGGTAGCATTTATATCTTTTGATGATGCAAAACAGCCTTGTACACGAACTGGTTTACTTGTTCCGATAGGCATATAAAGCATATCACCATTACCAAGCAGTTTATCTGCACCAGCCATATCTATAATAGTGCGTGAATCCACTTGTGACATCACAGAAAGTGCTATACGACTTGGAATATTAGCCTTGATAAGACCAGTAATAACATCTGTTGTAGGTCTTTGGGTAGCAATTACAAGGTGTATTCCGGAAGCACGTCCCATTTGTGCGAGACGACAAATATAATCTTCAACTTCTTTTCCTGCAACAAGCATCATATCAGCGAGTTCATCAATAAATACTACAATTTGTTTCATTTTCTGATTTGATTCAACATACGAATTATACGATTTCAAATCATTAGCCCCTGCGTCTGCAAATACCTGATAACGACGCATCATTTCATTAACAGCCCAGTTCAAAGCACCAGCAGCTTTTTTGCAGTCGGTGACTATCGGAATCAGCAAATGTGGTATACCTTCAAAAACTTTAAATTCAACTATTTTGGGGTCAATAAGAATAAGACCAACTTCTTCCGGTTTAGCATTGTAAAGAATACTCATTATTATAGAACGTGTACAGACAGATTTACCAGAACCAGTAGTACCTGCTATGATAACGTGAGGCATTTTAGCTATATCGCCCAGAATTATATTACCTGCAATATCCTTTCCGACCGCAAAGGTAAGCTTGCTCTGATTATTCTGAAAAGCTGGTGATGAAAGCATTTCACGTATAGTAACAGTATCCTTATTTTCGTTAGGGACTTCAATTCCCACAACAGATTTTCCGGGAACGGGTGCTTCAATTCTTACTCCCTGAGCGGCAAGATTAAGAGCTATATCATCTTCAAGGCTTTTTATTTTCTTTACCTGAACCCCGACACCTGGCTGAACTTCATATCTTGTAATAGATGGGCCACGCAAAATATCACGTATTCTTACCTCTACTTTAAAACTATGTAAAGTATTTACAATTATATCAGCTTTTGAACGCATTTCAACAGCTGTTTCTTCACTGTTAAGTTTATTTTTCGGACGTTCAAGAAGTTCAAGTGACGGAAGTTTATACTCAAAATCGTTTTGACTTTCGGATACCATTGATTTTTGAGCAAGTTTTTTCTTTCTTGATTTTTCTGTTGCACGTTTTATAAGTTCTTCCAGATTATCCTGATTTTCATATATTTCAGAAGATTTGTTTGTTTTTGGAACTTCCTGTTTAACTGGTTTCAGAACAGTATTTTCAGGTTCTTTTTCAATCAGTTTATCAGATTCAAGTGGAATATCAAACCAAAATTCATCTTTTTTTTCCTGATTTTTACTTACAGGAACTGATATTTCGACAAAATCCGGATTTTTAGGGATTTCTGTCCTGTTATTAATTATATTTATTGCTTCGAGGTCAGCATCGAATGATTTTTTTTCTATATCATCATTAAAATCATCATCTTCAAACATTTCTCCGAACTTTCCGCCCATAAGCATTGAAAAAAGTCCTTGCATCACAACGCCAAAGTTCCTGAATGGTTTTGATATCATGTCAAGAAATTCTATAAGACTTTTTTGGGTATAGAACATTCCCACAACAAAAAACATCATTATGGTAATAATTTTTGCTCCTACACTTCCGAATATTCCCAGTAAAGGGCCTGCTATAAGGTAACTTGCGACTCCACCGCCTCTAAGTTTAATCCCGTCATTAAATAAATGTTTAATTTGTTCTTCAAAATTATTTCCTTTAAGTTCGCTGGAAAAAAAAATCTGTATTGCCCCGCTTACAAGAAAAGCAAGAACAATCCCCCAGATTGCACGGTCAGTAACGCATTTCTGACTTTGTTCCTTGCCGATTTGAATTGATGTATATATGAGTATTGTCGGAACAAAAAAAACTGCAAGACCAAACATGCCAAGTAAAAAATTATGTGCCTTCAGCCAGCCTTCAGAACCCTTTATCAGCATCATAAAAAGTGTAAGCATTCCGATTGCAAAAAGAACCACTGACCAGAATTGATTTTTATCATTTACAGGAGGCAATAATTTACTGAACAGTGAATCAGATTGATTTTTTTTATTATTTTTCTTAGTTTCTGCCATTATATATCCTCCAAATGGACTTATGGGCGAACACTGTCCGCCCGATTCTTTAAATATAACGTTTTTCTGAATTTTCAATCATATCATAGAGACACGACATAGCATCACTTAAACCGCCCAGTTCATCTATCAGACCGATTTGAACAGCTTTTTTTCCTTCAATAATGCTTCCCACATCAAGGACAAGTTCCTGAGTATTCATCATAAGCTGTCGGAAATCATGTTCATTAATATGGCTGTTTAAAGTGACAAAATCAATTATTCTATCCTGCATTCTGTCAAAATACGATAATGTTTGCGGAACTCCCAAAACAGTGCCGTTCATACGAACCGGATGTATAGTCATGCTTGCCGATGGTACTATAAATGAATGTTTTGCACTTACAGCAAGCGGAACTCCAATTGAATGGCCTCCGCCGACCACAAGAGATACTGTCGGGGTTTTCATACTTGAAATAAGTTCAGCTATTGCAAGACCCGCCTCAACATCTCCGCCGACTGTATTTAGAATGATTAAAAGTCCTTCAACGGTTCTGTCCTGTTCTATTGCCACAAGTGCAGGAATTATATGTTCATATTTTGTTGTTTTATTCTGTTCCGAAAGAACATAATGCCCTTCTATTTGTCCTATCACTGTAAGACAGTGTATAAGGTGCTTTGAGTTTTGTGAAATACTTTGCCCATTTTCAATGATAAGATTAGCTTCATTTGTTTTTTCTTCAATCATTTCAGCATTCTTATTATCTGTTTCCAAAAAGCATATCCCCCTCTTTCGATATTATCACTTTTCATTATGTGAAAATTCCGGTGAGATATACATTATTAATTATATATTATTTGATACAGGAAGTCAAGTATTATAAAAGTAAAAATAAAATCAGCGAAATTTCCTTACAGGATATTTTTTATATATACATTAGGTAATTTTAAACATATAGTATACACACTCTTTGTATAAACTATTAATTTTCATTAAACAATCACTGAATATTAATAAATTAGTAACAATTTTCACTTTCAAACATGATATAATAATTTCACAAAAAACGTTAACAATTATTGAATGTTTTTGAAAGAGAGGATTGATTGTAATGAAAAGAAAAAATATCTCCACACGTCTTAAAGCATCACTTATGAGTGCTGTCATGGCTGTATCCTTTGTGCCTGCAATGGCGTCTGTTCCTGTCGGAGCTGTAACCGCTTCACCAGCAATTAACGTAACTTCTGCTAAAAAAGCAGGTTCTGCTATTGCAGTAGGAGAAAAATACGAAGGCTATACAGCTGATGTCGCATCAAGCAATCTTAAAACTATAAATATTACTTTTACTCCGGATTTTACAGGTAATTTTTCATGCGGTTTTGGTATCGGCATTAAAGATAGCCCGTACTGGATGGAATATGATGCTAAAAAAGGTTTCGTTGACTCAAAGAATGGCACTGTTGATATAGCAGCTACCGAAATCGCTTGTACAGCCGGCGAACCTGTAACAGTTGGATTTGACCTTTCATCTCTCGACCTTAAATATGACCCTTCAACAAGTCAATATCCTGGTACATTTGAGTTCAGGAACTACTATGCAGGTGAATCAAAGGGTTCTATTACTATCGACAAAATTGAAGCTAATGGAACTGTTTCAAAGCCTTCAACTCCGGAAACACCAACTACTCCAAGTTCTCCTACAACAAACGTACCACAAAATAATAAAACTACAAACGGTAATAACTGGTCATTCAAAGACAACTGCGATGGCACTGCAACAATCACTTCCACAGTCGCAAAACAGATTGAATTAGGTGATGACCCTATCATTCTTACTCAGGGATATGATGAAGATACATATGCAGCCGAAGGTATAACCCCTGGTGAAGATGACCCGATAAACAGTCATAAATTCAAATATTCCGATTTTGGAATAACCGATATGACAGGCATTACAATCGAATCCCTTACAGCTATAATTGAAACAGATACACCAGCTGATACTTTCATGTATGGTGGCGGTCTTAATGTACAACAAGGTTCTCCGGCTGATACCGAATACGCTAAACAAATAGCTGGTATCGAAGGCAAAGAATCCGCAGGTTACTGGTATAATGACTGCGGTGAAGACCAACTTAAGGAATTTATAGACGCAGGAGTTGAATTTGAAGTTACACCAGCTGGCGGTGCTACTATGACAGGTGTTGGTTCTTACATAAAGGCTTACTGGGAAGTTCCGGCAGAAGTACAACCTTATATCGGCACAAAGCTTGATGACCAGATTTCATTCCAATACTGGTACGGCACTACCGCTGACCAAGAAGAAGGTGCTACTGAACCTGCTCTCCTTGAATCAGTAAAGCTTACCGGAGCTGTTCTCACCTATACAAAGGAAGTCACTGTTCCTTATACTGGCTCAATCGCTCAAAAAGTCGGTGAAATGCTCGAACATGGCGATGATACTAAAAATGCACTTCATGTAAATTATGCCGACCTCGGAATCGATGAAACCATGGACGTTTATGCTATACGTTTCGACATTTCCGCAAAATCTGATATAGATAAACTCGTTTACAATACAGGAACAAGTGTTACAGCAGATGCTATAACCGATACCGAATACTGGTATCAGGAAAATGGTGACTATTGCGTTCTGGAAGCAGGTGAAAGCGTTGAAATAATGTGGATTGTTCCAACTGCCGCTGCTGGTTCCAATAGCGAAACAAATTATATCGACCCATCAGGCGAACTCTATTTTGGTTACTATTATGGAGAAGCAGATTCCATTTCAATCGATAATATCGAAATTTATTATGATATAGTTACAACAACAACTACCACAACAACTACCACAACTACCACCACAACGACAACCACTACTACTACTTCAACGACTTCCACTACTACTACAACTACTCCGGAATTGACAGCTACTCTTTGGGGCGACGCTAATGTAGATGGTCAGGTTTCCATTGCCGACGCCGTTACCGTAATGCAGTCAATGTCAAATGCTGATGAATACTCATTATCCGAACAAGGTATAATCAATGCTGATATAGTTGATAATGGCGGAGGTATAAGCACTCAGGACGCACTTGGTATTCAAATGGTAATCGCAGGTGTTATTAAACAATCTGATTTGCCTATAACAGCAGAAGATATGGCATAACTAATTAACATTAAACAATCAAACTCTTAAATCATAACAACAGGTGAACTTTAATAAGTTTGCCTGTTTTTATATTATAAAAAATATTTCTTTTTCCTCACATTCTATTTAAAAATATCATATAATAAAATGTATCACAAATTCCTGTATCGTGCAAACTGGTTCAGGGG
>CAZTUV010000087.1:0-8633 GCA_964616595.1 uncultured Alistipes sp. | reverse complement strand
ATATAAAGGTTCTTATAAAATAAGGAGGTATTTTTTATGAAAACAAACACTTTAAAAGGCACTATAATGATTGCGTCAGGAATAATAGTGGCATTTTTCCCGTCAATTATATCACTTCTTTTCTATTTCATCGGGACAGCTATTATAATCTTTTGCGTAGTAAATATCATAAAAGCACTCTTAAAAGCAAACTCTTTATTAATTATTCCAAACATTATAGGAATACTCATTGGCAGTGCCATAACTTCTCTCCCACACTTTATACAAACAATAATTCCATTAACTATCGGTATAATTCTTGCTTTTAACGGAATTGATTTCATTGGAAAAGCAATTTCAAACGTCGGGTCAAGAATAGTAAATATAATTCTTGCAATCGTCGCCCTCGGACTTGGTTGTACATTGCTTTTCAATCTTGTAACCGCCGGAAACGCAACCCGTATAATTGCAGGTTTAATAATGATTATAACTGGTGCATATGATTTCTTTATGAATAAAAAAGGCAATAATTCAGGAATAGTTGATGTTGACAGTTATTCAGTAAAAGATGATAACCAATTTTTAAGATAATAATTCTTATAACAAAAAAGTCCGGAATATTATCCGGAACTTTTTTTATTAATCGTTTATAAATACTGAAAATGCTTTATAAGCCATGTAAGTATCAATTTTTGAAACCACTTCAAAAGGAGCGTGCATTGAAAGCACTGGTACACCCATATCAATAGTATCAACATTAAGATTTGCGATATATGCGGCAACAGTTCCGCCACCACCCGCATCGACCTTACCGAGTTCGCCAGTTTGCCAGATAACGTTATGACTATCCATAAGACGACGTATTCTTCCTGTAAACTCTGCTGATGCATCAGAAGTACCAGATTTACCACGTGCTCCGGTATATTTTGTAATGCATACACCATTATTTATATAAGCACAGTTATTTTTTTCGTTAACTTCTGGGAACGTCGGGTCAAATGCCGCATTAACATCTGCTGAAAGGCATTCGGAAGCTGAAAGAACTGTTCTGCCATCTGAACCAAGAGTTTCAGCGATATCAGCTATAAAGTATTCAAGATATGCCGAACATAAACCAGTATTACCATCTGAACCTGTTTCTTCCTTGTCTGTAAGAACTGTAACAACGGTATGAACAGGATTATTACAGTCAACAGTTGCCATAAGTGCAGTATAAGCACAAACTTTATCATCATGACCATAAGCACCAATCATGCTTCTGTCAAATCCAACGTCTTTAGCTCTAAATGCCGGTACAGCCTCAAGTTCTGAAGAAATAAAGTCAGATTCTGTAATGCCATACTTTTCAAAAAGGATATTCATAATATTAAGCTTTACTAATTCGCTTTCCTCATCGGCTCTGAATGGTCTTGAACCTACAAGTAAATTAAGCTGTTCCCCTGTTATAGCTTTTGCAAGATTTTTTGTCATTTGTTCGGTTGCAAGATGTGGAAGCAAATCAGTTACACAAAATACAGGGTCGTTTTCATCTTCACCGATGTTAACAGCAACTGATGTTCCATCTGCCTTAATTATAACGCCATGAAGTGCAAGTGGAATTGTAGTCCACTGATATTTTTTTATTCCGCCATAATAATGAGTTTTAAAAAGTGCTATTTCATTTGATTCATAGAGAGGATTTTGTTTAAGGTCAAGACGTGGTGAGTCAATATGAGCAGCACAAAGTTTCACACCTTCTTCAATAGGAGCAGAACCTATTACAGCCATAATAACAGCTTTTCCTCTGTTATTGCGGTAAATCTTATCACCAGCATTAAGCGGCATTCCGGATTTATATTCAACATAGCCATTATTTTTAAGAAGTTCAACAGTATAATTAACTGCCTCACGTTCAATTTTAGCAGTATCCATAAAATCCTTGTAACTTTCGCAAAAGCTGTCACATTCCGCAAGTTCATCTTCACTCATTCTGAAAAGACCATTTTTTCGTTTCATAAAAAGCTTTTCTTTAAGTTCTTTTGAAGTCATTATAAAAGCACTCCTTTTAAAAATTATTTATAGTAATACTGGATTTTGTCGGCAAGTTCCTTAGCGATTGCACAAACATTTTCCAAAGTACTATTATTATTTATAATGTAATCCGAATGATTAATAAAAAAACTTTCACTCAATTGTGAATCCATACGATTCTGAGCCTGTTCTGGTGAAATATTATCACGACTGATAATTCTCTGTTTACGGATTTCCGAATCAGAAAGAACTGATATTATAATTTCACAAAAATCATCTGATTTACTTTCAAAAAGTGTGGGGGCATCAAGAAGTATAAACTTCTTTCCCATATCCGATAATAGATTTATCTGATTTAAAATTTCATTTGTAATATATGGATATGTAATAGCGTTAAGAGTTTCAAGCTTAATTTTATTTGTAAAAACGATTTCTGCAAGTTTTTTTCTATTCAGAGAACGGTCTTTATTAAGTATATCATATCCGAAAATATCAGTTACTTCCATAAGACAAGGCGAATCTTTTTGCATAACCTGACGTGCTACAATATCAGCATTTATAATACTAAATCCGTTTTCCGCAAAGATACGTGATATAGTACTTTTTCCTGCACCGGTCTGTCCGGTAAGTCCAACGACAACACTCATAACTTTATCACCTTAAATCCTGCGGCTCTTATAAGTCTGTTATAAACAGCCAGTCCTACACCGACAGGTTCTGGTGAACGAACATAAACTTTCTTAGCATTTACCTCATCAAGTTCACGGAGTTTCTGGAAAATCTGATGTGCTTGTTGCATACTGTCTGCACCATAAGTCATATAACGATAAGGGAAATTTTCTTCATCTCCGTCAAAAATAAGAGAATAAACACTGTCACTATAATTTTCGCCAACATAATTTATAAAATCATTCAAATCAGATTCAATCATAATTATATCAGCCTTTGGGGAATAATGTTTATACTTCATTCCGGGGGAAGTTGCTTTTTGATTTTTTTCAAGTCCACTCAAAACAGCCTTGTCAACTATTACATCTGAGCATACTGTAAGTAACATTTCTCTGGTAATAAACCCTGGGCGTAAAATTCTAACACCATCATTTTCAAAAGAAATAACAGTTGATTCCACTCCATATAAAGATTGTCCCCCGTCAACAACCGCTGAAATCTTACCATTCATATCCTTCATAACATGTTGTGCAGAAGTCGGGCTTGGATAACCAGAAATATTAGCTGACGGAGCAGCAATAGGTTTACCGGAAATTTTAATAAGTTTATGCATAATAGGGTGTGAAGGTATTCTTATTCCAACGGTATCAAGTCCTCCAGAAGTAACTAAAGGTATCTTATCATTTTTAGGAAGAACCATAGTCAATGCACCAGGACAAAATTTTTCAGCCAACTTATAAGCGAGTTCGGGGATATATGATGTATATTCAACGGCATCGGAAAAATCTGCAAGATGTACTATAAGAGGATTATCAGCGGGTCTTTCTTTGGCTGAAAAGATTTTCATAACTGCATTTTCATTTGAGGCATCAGCTCCAAGACCATAAACAGTTTCAGTAGGTATGCCAACTACTTCACCGTTTATAATAAGTTCCGAAGCGATATCAAGTTGATTTTCATCAAGTAACAAAGTTTCCATAAAATCACTCCTGTTCTGCAAGTTTTGATGCTTGGTCAGCGGTTGCAAGAGCATCTATAACTTCATCGATATTACCATTAAGAATATCCTCAAGACGATAAATTGTCAGATTTATTCTATGGTCAGTTAGACGACCCTGTGGAAAATTATATGTTCTGATACGTTCTGAACGGTCACCAGTACCAACCTGCATTTTTCTTTCAGAAGCTATTTTCTGATTTTGTTCCTGTTGCATAGATTCATAAATTCTTGAACGTAAGATTTTCATTGCCTTATCCTTATTTTTATATTGACTGCGTTCGTCCTGACATTCTACAACAACATTAGTAGGAAGGTATGTTATACGGACTGCTGATTCTGTTTTATTTACTTTCTGACCGCCTGCTCCACTTGAACGGAAAACATCTATTTTCAAATCAGCCGGATTGATATCAAGTTCAACCTCATCTGCCTCAACAAGTACAGCAACTGTAACCGTACTTGTATGAATACGTCCTTGAGATTCAGTTTCAGGTACTCTTTGGACTCTATGCACACCGCTTTCATATTTAAGACGTGAATAAGCTCCTTCTCCCTCTATTGAAAAGCTTATTTCTTTATATCCGCCCAATTCAGTTGGATTAGAATTAAGTATTTCCTGTTTCCAGCCCCTGCTTTCAGCATACATGGTATACATTCTATAAAGTGAATTCGCAAATAATGATGCTTCTTCTCCACCTGCACCGCCACGGATTTCTATAATAACATTTTTATCATCGTCTGGGTCTTTAGGTAGTAAAAGTATTTTCAATTCCTGTGTAATATTTTCAATTGCCAGTTTAGTTTCATCATATTGCAATTGTGCCATCTCACGGAAATCCTTTTCCAAGCCGTTTTCGTCAAGAAGTTCGCAGGCCTCATTAAATGATTCCAAAACTTTTTTGTATTCTCTGTATTTTTCTATAACAGGGGTCATACTCTTAAAACTTTTCATAAGCTGAGTATATAACTTATTATCGCTGACAATATCAGGCTGTGATAATTTATTACTTATTTCAATATATTTATCTTCCAAAGTTTTAAGTTTGTTAAACATTTGTTTCTTCCTCTCTACGGATTTTTTTAATATTTTTTTCGATTTTATTACGTGCGACCATAAATTCTCTGCCACAACTAACGCATCTCAGGCGAAAATCCATACCTGCACGTAATACAAGCATTTCATTAGTACCGCAGGGGTGATTTTTTTTCATAGTAAGGACATCACCAATTTTTATATCCATAAAATACCACCTTTTTTTGAAAAATCGTACACTTTTTATTATATCTCAAAAACATTTTCAAATCAATATCTGTATGAATATTTTTTGTGTTTTGTGAAAAAATAATAAAAAAACTTGACATACAGAAAGGAAAATGTTATTATGATTACAAGAGTATCGGCAGAATTTGAAACGCCTGAACTTGCTGAAAGTGCAATTCATAAAGTAAGAGAGAATGTAAATATACGTTCCGCAAGTATGGTATACAATAAAGCATCTGATGAAGCTGTCAGATTAAAAAATGGTACAGTATGGACTATTCTTCCAACAGCTGTAACAAGTTATAATTATGTAACTGGTATTCTTGAATATCCCGCAACCGACAGTGCAATACCTGAACCGGAACAAAGACGTAATACTACCGCATATATACTATGTGACGAAGAAAATACTGCTACTGTAAAATCAGTTCTTAATGCCATGGGTGGTTTGAGTATCCATGAACGACTTTCACATCAATAATTAAAATTTGACAAGACGATAGTTATTTAATCAAATCTATTGTCTTGTCAAAATAAATTCCGGCATATTATCATAATTGTTTGCATAAATATTTATTATCCAGTCAATAGATTTACGGAGGTAGAAACATGAATTATAAACCGGAAGGCTGTCTGTTTAAAACAGCCGAAAACCAAAAATACATCTCATCAATTGAAGGTCTTAAAGAGGCTATGGAAAATAATATTATTCTTGAAGCAAGAGTATCTGTTTGTGATAATTCTCATAACCTTATAATAGATTTGCCATATAATCGAGGCATAATTCCGCATGATGAAGGAGCAATTGGTATACAGGACGGTTCGACAAGGGATATTGCACTTATTTCAAGAGTCAATAAAATAGTATGTTTTAAAGTTACAGGATTTGAAAATAATATAGTTAAACTTTCAAGAAAGGCTGTACAGGAAGAATGTATAGAAAACTACATAAATAAACTTGATTCTGGAGATATTATAGATGCACGTATAACTCATCTTGAACAATTTGGGTGTTTTGTTGATATTGGTTGCGGAATTCCATCATTAATCCCAATAGATGCTATTTCTGTTTCAAGAATTTCACACCCATCTGACCGTTTCAATAATGGTGATTTTATCCATGCTGTTGTCAAAGCAAAAGAAGGCAACAGAGTTTTTCTTACTCACAAAGAGCTTCTGGGAACATGGAAAGAAAATGCCTCATTATTTGAATCCGGTGAAACTGTTTCCGGAATAGTCCGTTCAGTCGAAACATACGGAATATTTGTTGAACTCACTCCAAACCTTGCCGGACTTGCTGAACCTCGTGACGGCATTAAAATCGGTCAGCACGTAAGTGTTTACATCAAAGCTTTGATACCGGACAAAATGAAAGTGAAACTGATAATTGTTGATACATGCGAAGATTGTATTACAGATAAACAACTAAGATACTATCAGGAATCAGGAAGAATTGACCACTGGATTTATTCAACATCGAATTCAAATAAAAAAATAGAATCATGTTTCATATAGCTATCAAAGTATTTATATAATATTCTACAAATAAAGGCATCGCTTAATAAATAAAAACTTCCAATAAACAACAGGCTTATGCAATTTATCGTGCATAAACCTGTTTTTTCATTAACCACTATTTATTAAAGCAATTAATATTCTTATAATCAGAATGCAATAGTTTCAGCCATACGATGAAGCTTTTCATCATAAGTTTTCTTCATTGAAAGAGCTTCCTGTATATCATAATCAACAAGATTATTATCCTTTATTGCAACTACTCTATTACCAACACCTTGTTCAATAAGGTCAACAGCATAACAACCAAGTCTTGTAGCTGCGACTCTGTCTCTAAGAGTCGGATTACCACCTCTCTGAACATGACCAAGAATAGTAGCACGTGCTTCTATTCCAGTCTTTTCCTGTAAAATAGATGCTATTTCCTGAGAATGACCAACGCCTTCAGAAACAATAACAACAAAGTTATTTTTACCTTTAGAGTGTTTTTCGAGCATAGTCTTAGCCACTGCATCAAGGTCATAAGGAACTTCCTGAACAATAATATCAGTAGCACCACAAGCAACGCCTGTATTAACAGCTATATGGCCAGCACCTCTACCCATTACTTCAACAACAGAGATTCTGTCATGTGACTGTGATGTATCTCTAAGTTTATCAATAAGTTCCATTGCTGTATTCATAGCAGTATCGAAACCTATAGTATAATCTGTACATGAAATATCATTATCGATTGTACCAGGAATACCAACGCAAAGCATACCCATTTTAGAAAGGTCAGCTGCACCTCTAAATGAACCGTAGCCACCAATTACAACAAGACCTTCTATACCAAGTTCTTCACACTTTGCACGAGCCTTAGCTACACCTTCTTCTGTTCTGAACTCAGGGCATCTTGCAGTATAAAGAATAGTACCGCCTCTATGAATAATATCAGTAACACTTCTTTCGTCCATAGGAATGATATCACCAGTAAGAAGTCCGACATATCCACGACGAACGCCATAAACTTCTATACCTTTACTGATAGCACTTCTTACAACAGCACGTATAGCAGCGTTCATACCTGGAGCATCGCCACCACTGGTTAAAACAGCAATTTTTTTAATCATAATAACTTTCTCCTTTGCATCAGCAATTTTTAATAAATTCCATACATTTATATTTTATCACTTTATCATATAGTTGTCAAGTGCATACGGAAATTTTTTCTTATTTCCAACATATCACTGTCATTTCGGGATACAATCAAAAGACCACAAAAACATTTTTGCAGTCTATATAATTCAACACTTTATTTTCAGAAATTCCGCATTGCCATAAACTTGAATTTTGCCAATTCCGGCTGGCAAAAATATACAATCACCTTTTTTCACATTGACACAGTCAGAAGAACCTTCAACAACACCTTCCCCGTCTGTAAAAAGCATTATACGAAAAGTTTTTTCATCAACATTAAAATCATATTTTGAATTAACAATTATTTTATCAGTTCTGAAATACTTACAATCGCACAGAGTCACAAACGAATATTCTGAGCATTCATAATAATTAAAAGGAGTTATTTTTTTAGCCGGACAGATATTCATAACATCAAGTGCCTTTTCGATATGAAGCGGACGTTTATTACCATTATTATCTATTCTGTCATAATCATAAACCCTATATGTCACATTGGAACTTTCTTGAATCTCTGCAAGTACTGCTCCACGACCTATTGCATGAACAGTTCCAGATGGTATATAAAAAACATCTCCTTTATGGATTTCTTCATAATGAAGGTAGTCTGTAATTGTTCCGTCATAAACTGCACGTCTGACAAGTTCAGGAGACACTTCTTTTTCAAAGCCATATATAAGACCCGCTGATTCATCTGCCTCAAGAACATACCACATTTCATTTTTTCCGTTTTGGTTTTCATGAATATTAGCATATTTGTCATCGGGGTGAACTTGTATTGACAAATCTTTTCCAGCATCTATAAATTTTACAAGTACCGGAAGTTCATTATTGTTTTTTCCAAGATACTCCGGATATTTCTTTAAAACATCATAAAGACTTTTTCCTGTATTTTCTCCCGTTGCAACAATACTTAAACCATCTTGATGTACGGAACATTCCCACGTTTCAGAAATACGTTCCATACCAAAATCTTTTCCATATTTTCGTATAAGATTTGTTCCGCCCCATATATAGTCC
>CAZTUV010000086.1:0-8710 GCA_964616595.1 uncultured Alistipes sp. | reverse complement strand
TCTATGTAGTTCGACATACTGTTGATTTTGTCTTTGTATAGCTCTATTGTCGCCACTTCCTCACCCCAATCTTTTTATGTAGTCATAAACTTCTTATAATAAGCCATATTTACCAAACAAGTTTGTTTGCTTGATTCATAATAATCTATCATACCTTGTGCCTTGCTTATTTCATTTTCAAGTTCTTGAATTCTAGACTTTAATGTTTGAAGTTCTTGATTCAAGCCGTCTATTATTCCGGAAATAGTCGATTTCCCTGTACCTATCAAATCAAAAACTTCTGTAAGATTCGAATTCGCATCTGTAGCATTTTCGCCAAATAAGTCGTCCAGATTAAAAGCATTAACCGCGTTTGAACTGACCATAGTCCTAAAGTTTGTTGCCGCTTCTTCAACTTTAGTATTAATTTGCGTTAAATGAGAAAAGAGTCCATCACGAGCTGTTGTTGTATTACTAATTGAATCAAACAAATCTTGATTTTTCTGGATTTCATTTTTCTTATCATCAGCTAATACACATTTGTTCTGATATTCAAAACGATATTCAGCTATTTTATTTTCATATGACTGAATATATCCACAATAATCATAATATTTACGCTGTTCACTATTATAAAGCTGAGTAGCCTCCTCCGAGGTCATTTAATATCATCCTCCAGTCACAAATTTTGCCAATAAAAACGCTAAACTATTTAAAAATAATTAATATTCCCAAGCACGCTTCAAACTATTCTTTATTTACCATTCTTTACCAAAATTCAATAAATCTCTTCTATGCTATACAACTCAGACACAAAAAAACTTAAAGTAAAAACATACAATGTTAGTGTATCATATACATATTTTATTGTCAAGATTTAATTTGATATTTTTACAGCACATTCCAATTCGTATATGCATTTAATTATATAAAAAATAATATATCACTGCCAAAAAATCTCAAAAAACACACTAAGTTTGTGGCTTGTCAGATTTTTTTCATTTTCAAAAATTGCTAATATAAGCGTGGATTCAGAACTGAAAATTTATAAATGTGAAATTTTTGTGAAATTTTCTCAAATAGGAAATGGGCTTTCCTATATAGGTTGTACAATGAATATAGAAGATCAAAATCGGAAGGAGGGGAAAAGCTGTGAACGCAATCGAACGAAGGGAAGAAATTATGCGTATTTTGGTTATAAGACGTCATGAAACCATGCAGGTTCTTGCAAATGAATTGGGTGTAACAGACAGAACAATTCGTAATGATATTACTATACTTACAGCCAAGTACCCTCTGAAAACGATCCGAGGTGTGGGCGGCGGAGTTTCGGTTCCTGATTCGTTTAATCCACATAAAAATATTCTTTCAATGGAGCAAATAAATGTTTTGGAAGAACTGATTCCAAAAGCAACCGAATATCAGCAAACTATAATTAAGCAAATTTTATCTGCATTTGGCACGAATACATATCGTCCCTGCAAAGCATAAGGAGAAACACAAAAATGAAAGAAATCTTAAAAATCCCAATCAAAGCAAATCTGTATCAGCATCAGCAAAACGCCTGCCGATTCGCCTGCAAACGCTTTGGAATCCTACCGTCCAAAGTACATAGCAACGGAGTTGCGCTACTGATAGAAATGGGTTGCGGAAAAACAATCACCAGTATCGCAATAGCGGGAATTTTGCATCAGCACAGACACATCAAAAAAATTCTAATCACCGCTCCCCTATCTATCCTCGGCGTGTGGGAACAGGAATTTGAACGTTTTGCGGACTTCCCATATCAGCTGACAGTTCTGAAAGGCAGCAGTTCTCAGAAAAAAGAACAGCTTTCAAAACTGCATGGAAATACTCTGCAAATAGCAGTAGTCAATTATGAATCTGCATGGAGATTGGAAAAAGAACTTCTTAGCTTTGACGCTGACATAATTATTTGCGATGAAGCACATAAAATCAAGGAAAACCGTACTTCCCAGTCCAAAGCAATGCACCACTTAGGCGACAAGGCAAGGTACAAACTTCTCCTGACCGGCACACTCATCACCAACAAAGAAATTGATGTATTTTCCCAATATCGCTTTCTGAACAGCGAAATCTTTGGGACAAGTTTCTATGTGTTCCGCAACAGATATTTTGATATGTGCGGCTACGGCAATCATATCCCCGTTTTCAAGAAACAGATGATGAGTGATTTTCTGCAAAAATTGCATTCTGTTGCATATCGTGTCACTAAAGCGGAATGTCTTGATTTACCCGAAATTACAGAGGAAATTCACACCGTAGAACTTGAACCGAAAGCAATGAAACTATACAAACAGCTTGAAAAAGAAAGCTTTGCGGAGCTTGCAGGTTCTGAGGTTTCAGCAATGAATGTGCTGACTAAAATGCTTCGTTTATCGCAGATGACAGGCGGTCATCTCACTGATGATGAAGGCGATACAACCGCTGTCAGCACGGCAAAGCTGGACGCACTTTCCGATATTCTGAACACCATGCTCGCCGAGGATAAAAAGCTGGTTATCATGGCAAGATTTGTACCGGAACTGAACGATATTCAGAAACTCCTCGAAAAGAAAAATATCGGATATGCTTCTGTGCGTGGCGGTATTTCTGACCGTGCAGAGGAAATTCGCAGATTTCAGGAAGATGCAGACTGTCGTATCTTTGTAGGGCAAATCGCAGCGGCAGGACTGGGCATTACGTTAGCGGCTGCGTCAACGATGGTATTCTATTCACTCGATTACAGCATGAGCAATTTTGAACAAGCAAAGGCAAGAATCCACAGAGTATCGCAGACTGAAAACTGCCTGTATATCTATCTCATCGCAAAGAATACAGTTGATGCCAAAATCCTCCGTTCTCTGCGTGATAAGGTGGATTTAGCGAGAACGCTGGTAGACGATTATCGTAACGGAATCAATCCATTTCAGGAAGGAGTTTGAAATGCAAACACAGGATATGTATGAACTTGCGGAGCAGTTAAAACAGCTTCATGAAGAGAAAAAGGACGCAGAACAGCGATTGAAAGAAATTAACGCTGAAATTGAACAGGCAGATTATCAGCTTTCTATGCTGATGGCAGAAACGGAAACACAAAATTTCACCCGTGCAGGAACAATGTTTTCGCTTACAACAAAGACCCGTGCTTCTGCCATGTCAGGGCATAAGGAAGAACTGTATATGGCTCTGAAAGAAAACGGCTACGGTGATATGGTCTATGAGACGGTCAATGCAAATAGTCTGTCAGCTTTTGTCAAAGAGCAGATTTCAGAAAATCAGGATACTGTCCCAGAATGGCTCAGCGGTCTTGTAAACGTCTATGAGCAGACCTCTGTATCTGTTCGTAAATCGACGAAATGAAAGGAATCAGAACTATGAAAAATGAATTGATGGAAACAAACAACACAGGATTTCTCGCTTTGCAGGACTTTGATTTTGCAAATGTGATGAGCGAGGAAATGGACGGTCTTTCAGCTACTTTTGAACGTATCAAGATACCGTCAGGCGGCGGAATCATGTTTGAGATTCCAGGCGACAACCCCGATGAACCGGAAACGGTCAAGGAATTTTCGGCAGTTATCCTTTATCAGCACTCCTTGAATGCCTACTACAAAAGCGAGTATCAGGGAGGCTCTAATCCTCCCGACTGCGGCAGTTTTGACGGCCATAACGGCGAGGGCACTCCCGGCGGAAACTGTAATAACTGCCCTTTAAATCAGCACGGCTCTGGCAAAAACGGTGCGAAAGCCTGCAAGAACCGTCGCCGTCTGTATTTGCTTTGTGAGGGTGAGATTTTTCCGATGATACTTTCACTGCCCACCGGTTCACTGAAAGCATTTACACGCTATCTTATGCGTGTGATTCCGAAGTATAAAACCTCAAATGCTGTGGTGACTAAATTTACGCTGAAGAAAGCATCGAGTAACACAGGCATCAATTACAGTCAGGCACAGTTTTCTGTGGAACGTGCTTTGTC
Source organism: uncultured Alistipes sp. (assembly GCA_964616595.1). Lineage (GTDB taxonomy): Bacteria > Bacillota > Clostridia > Oscillospirales > Ruminococcaceae > Ruminococcus. The sequence goes on along the minus strand of CAZTUV010000086.1, from coordinate 4,752 downwards.
GCCGGAGGAATACCAGCTAATTTCAACTATGACGGAACAGGTCAAAGCTCTCAGTAGAAATGTTGGCTATGATGCAGAGGACGCATTGAATGTTGACCCAGAAACCGGCGAAATTATCGAGCCGCTGAATTGAGGAGAATATCATGGAAAATTACAGATGCGTCACTTCGGTGCAGGAAATTCAAAAATACATAGGAAATGCTACTACTATTGCTTTTGACTATGAAACTGCACCTGACCAGCCTTACCGTACAGAAGAAAAAGCTGCTCTTGACCCACATAAAAGTCATATTGTGGGGTGCAGTTTTTCTGTAAAAGAGCATACAGGGATTTACGTCCCTGTTGTTCATAAAACTGGTGAAAACATTAATAATATGTCATTTTATTGCTTTTTGAAATCGTTTCTCACAAGTAAAAATATTATCAAAATCGCTCATAATATTGTCTTTGAATCTGCGGTGTCCTATCATCAGAATATCTTGATTCAACCACCTGTGTATGATACGATTTGTGCCGCACAGATGACTTTAAAAAGCAATTACGAATTTCGCAAACTTGCTGGCAGTGGTTTGAAAAAGCTTGCATCGGAAATTTGTCACGAACCTCTGCCTACATTTTCAGAGGTCACAAACGGCAGACATTTTGATGAACTGGACGCACAGGATTCTGAAACGGTACGTTACGGCTGTGCAGACTCTGATTTTGCACTTCGGCTGTATCATATCTTTAATAACTGGTTTGACCAATTCTTGCCGAAACATCGGTATATTGTGGAACAGATAGAATCTCCTACAGCGGTGTATCTCGGTATGATGAAACACAACGGTGTACCTGTGGATACAGATTTGATGAAGTCACGTCAGCAGGAGGCAGAACAGCAAATGCAGCGTATCCGGAATGAGATAAATATGCTCATCGGTGATGTTGAAATCGGTGCAAACTGTGGTACAAAGGCATTTAAGGATTATCTGTATCAGACTTTGAAACTGCCTGTTATGAAAGTAACTGCATCCAACAAAGAAGCGGCAGATGATGCGTCAATGATCATGCTGAAGAAATGGTGTGATGTGAATCGTCCTGAACTTTCAAATCTTTTCACATTGGTGCAGGAATACAGAAAATGGGGAAAAATCAAATCTACATACATTGACGGATATCTGAAATGCATCAACTCTGCAACAGACAGGATTCATCCGGATTTCTTTGCACTTTCAACTGAAACAGGAAGAATGAACTGCCGGAATCCAAATTTGCAAAATTGCCCAAGAAAAAGTAACGACCCAATTGGCGTCCGCAATTTTATCAAAGCACCGGAAAAGCATTTGATTTTATCCCTCGATTTTTCGCAGATCGAACTGCGTGTGGGAGCATTTTACTGCCGTGATAAAACCATGATGGAAACCTACAAAAACGGCGGTGATATTCATGCTGCGACTACGTCTGTTATTTTTGGCTGTACCTACGAAGAAGCACAGGACAAGCATCGCAAGGAATACAAGGAACAGCGTACTATCGCTAAAAACGTAAACTTTGGTACATTCTACGGACTGTTTCCGAAAGGGCTGCAAAGTACGCTGAAATTCAAAGCAGGCGTGGAAAAATCCGTGGACGAGTGTGAAACCATTATCCGAAACCTAAAAGCCGGGTATCCTGCACTGACAACATGGCAGGAGGAAACAAAACAAGATGCTACAAGAAAAATGTACATCGAAACATGGCTTGGCAGACGGCGTTATCTTCCCAATATTCGCAGTGAAAACTGGGGACTGAAATCCTTTGCGGAACGCTGTGCATTGAATACACCGATTCAGGGAACGGCTGCGGATATTCTGAAGCTGGCAATTGTCCGTATTTTAGAAGGACTGCCGTCACGCCCATGGCTGAAACCAATATTGCAAATACATGATGAACTGACATTTATTATACCAAAAGAAAAGCTTAATGAGGCAGTAGACTTTATTCGTGAATGTATGGAAAAACAGCCATTTCCTGAGTTTGATCTGCCACTTGTTGCAGAAGCGTCTGCCGGAGAGAGTTTTGGAAATTTAGAGGAACTGGAGGATATATGATGTATAGAAATAAAGAGGGATATGCCGATCCGACAGCAGGTGCAGCATTAAGTCGTATCATGCGTGAATACAAGTACAAACAGAAATCGGGCAAAAAATCGCAATTAAAGAAATCTTCAAAAAATAAAGCTGAAAGGAAATGATTGTAATGAACATATCGGCACAGGATGTCATAAATGTCATGTTTAATCCCGATGATACGGTGAATTTGCGTGTTTTTGACGACAGAAAAGAGGGCATTTTCACGGGTGCAAAGCTGTCCGTAGAAGCTGGAAAATTCTTTGCTGTGGAATCGACTTTGAGGGAACATAACAAGAAAAATCACGGTATTTTTTTCGTAGTGAACTCCGGCGGTCAGACCGATGACAGCATTACTCGCATCAATGCACAGTTTGTGGAGATGGACGACAAATCTTTCGAGGAGCAGCAGGCTCTGATAGATGCGTTTCCTCTGCCGCCGTCTATGGTTATCAGAACGAGAAAATCTCTGCATACATACTGGTTTGTGAAAGATGCAAAAGTAGCAAAATTCCGTCCGATTCAGAAGGCATTAGTATCATATTTCGGCGGTGATCCTGCCTGCGTTAATGAAAGCCGTGTCATGCGTCTGCCGGGATTTTATCACTGCAAAAAAGAGCCTGTTTTAGTGGAATGTATCTCATTTCATCCGGAACGGAGATATACGCAGGAGCAGATTGCGGAGATTTTGAATGTTACAGAAAAAGCAGATGTTTCTGAAACAGAAGAAAAAACTGTTTCAGACGGCACTGAAATGGGTTTAAAACTGATAGAATCACAATGTAATTTTATTCAGCATTGCCGTGATAATGCGGCAATCCTTTCAGAGCATGACTGGTATGCCATGATCACAAATCTTGTACCATTTCAGGGCGGAATTGCAAAGGTTCATGCACTATCTAAGGATTATCCTGCATATACGAAACAGGAAACAGACAGTAAGATTTCACATTTTCAGAAATCCGGAACCGGCCCTATGACTTGTAAAATTATCGCTGAAAAGGGCTATCAGTGTCCAAAGCTAAAAAGCGGAGAATGCACCTGCAAATCTCCTGCTTCTCTCGCATATCTGCCGCCTTCATTTGATGGAATCAAGGTACTTGCAGATACGCTTGAGGTAAGCATTTCTGAAATGGACAATTTACAGACGGTCAGGCATTTTATTGAGGAATATTTATTCAGTCTGGACGTAATAAGCGCTAATGCGGTAATCAGTCATTTACTGAAGGAGAAGTTTCATTTTAAGCAGGCTGATGTAAAACCTTTGCTGCAATATCACAAAGAAATATACCGTAAATTTGAAGCTGCAAAGCGTTCTAAAGAGCATAGAAGATCTTCAATGCAGATACCTTCATGGTATGAAGCAACGGAACGAGGACTTAAATTTCTGCCGGATATTCTTGCGGCAGATATGGCAAAAAATACTGCGGCGTTTTACGCTGCCGAGCAGTATTATCGTTATGAACACGGCGTATACAGGGAGATTTCAGAATTAGATGCTAAAAATATGGTTCGGGAAAAAATGCTTCCCGGCAATACAAAGCTGTCGCAGATCAGTGATGCGGAAGGACAGTGGCGGATGCAGATTCAGCGTGACGTGCGTGAACTCAATGCGAATCCATATATTATCAATGTCAGAAACGGTTTGTATAACGTTCTTGAAAATAAGCTGACAGAGCATAATTCAGAATATTTGTCGACAGTACAACTTGCAGTAGATTACACACCTGGTGCGGATTGCCCGAGATTTAAGCAGTTTTTACATGAGGCACTGGATAATGAACAGGTAATTCTGATTCAGGAAATGCTGGGATATTTTCTTATTCCTGTCAACAGAGCTCAGAAGAGCTTTGTCATTGTAGGAGAAGCCGGTGCAGGAAAATCAAAGCTGCTGCTTGTACTGAACGACATTCTTCTGGGAAAGGAAAATGTCAGCAATGTATCATGGCAATCATTGAATGAGCGTTTCAAGACGGCAGAGTTATTTGGTAAACTAGCGAATATCTTCGCTGATCTTCCGACCAAAAACATAGATGACAACGGTATTTTCAAGGCTCTTGTCGGTGAAGATTATCTGACTGTGGAACGTAAAAATAAGAATCCTTTTTCATTTCAGCCCTATGCAAGGCTTCTTTTCTCCTGCAATAAAATACCAAGAAACTATGGTGATAAATCTGAAGGCTTTTATCGTAGACTGATTATTGTCAGATTCAATCATGCAGTGCCGGAGGAGAAACGTGATCCGGACTTATTGGAGAAATTCCGTATGGAATCAGATGGCATTTTTCTATTTGCACTGGAGGGACTAAGACGTTTAATGAACAATCATTTCAAGTTTTCCGAAACGCAGGCAAACGCACAAGAACTTCAGAAATACCGTGAGGACAGCAATAGCGTGCTTTCATTCGTCAAGGAATGCTGTGAAATTTCAGTGAATGGTGAAGTCAGCAGGACAGAGCTGTTCAATCGTTATAAGGAATACTGTACTGATTCCGGACTTGCACCTTTTGCACAGAGGAACTTCAATGCAGAGTTAGAGAATAATTTTCCATCAGTGCATAAAGCCACCGATAAACTTGGAAAAAGGCGTACATGGAGAGGTCTGCGTTTCTGCGAATATGAAGATTGACGGCTTTGACGGCAATTTGCCAATGTGTTCGAAATC
>CAZTUV010000085.1:0-8716 GCA_964616595.1 uncultured Alistipes sp. | reverse complement strand
ATTCATTTTCGTAAGCCTGAGCGGTATCGATGTGTCTGTAACCAATTGATATTGATTGTTTTACTACATCTGTAACGATATTATTATCTATCATCCATGTACCGAGTCCGAGTTTAGGAATTTTTATTCCATTTGACAATGTTAAGTTTTCATTTAAAATCATTTTTTGTTACCTTTCTTATAAAAAATGTATTTTGATTTTCGTAATGAAGGTCAAAGTACATTGGTTGGAGTAGCTGGATTTGAACCAGCGATGACAGAGTCAAAGTCTGTTGCCTTACCGCTTGGCTATACCCCAATCTCACATTAATTATTATATCATAATATTTAAAAAAAATCAAGCTAAAAATAAAAAATCGTCATTAAGTAAAAATACCGATGAGTTGTCATCGGTATTTTTGTTGGATATTAACAAAAAGTTGCTACTTCTTTTTCTGGTGGTGCAGATAGGGCGTATTTAGTTACAAATAATACAGGACCTTTTCCTTTATAAAGTTTGTGTTTCTGTACTTTTATTTTAGCAGTAAGCATTATCCAGCTTTTTTCCTTTATGTTGATATCATCAAATTGTGCAACACACCAGCAATATTGAATGTCATCAACGCAACAGGTCATTATATGACGACCAACTGCTAATGTATTTTTAGGAAATCTTGAATTTTTTGCAACTATTGCACGGAATGTTATTGTTTTACCGTCATACTTTTCAGGTTCTTCCATTATATCACGATACCACAAAGCATAATCATTATCGTTGATGACTATTTCAGGGGATTCAATATCGAATGGTAATGGGTCTTCGATATCGTCATATGCAACAGTACCGTCCGAATATTCATAAGCTATTTCACATCTACGGCTGACACCTCTTACAATCTGATGAAATCTGTTGGGGTCATAGCTTTTTTCAAATCGATTAAATACGACTAATTCACATACATTAAGTTTATCAACGACAAGACTTCTCATATTTGAATTATATTGTGGAAAGGTTGTTGCATCAGCAAAAAACATAATCTGATAGAATGCCCAACCGTCAGGAGCAGCATCAAATAGTTCTGTAACCTGCCACATACCGTTATATTCTATAACTATACGTTCAGCATCACATTCATCAACGAGTCTTTGAAGATTTTCTGCGGTCATATCGGATTTATCATCAACAATTCTAAGGAAAATATTATCTTTACTAAAATTGGTTGTATCGTATTCCACTTCGCCTTCCTCAAATACAAGTAAAAGAGTTCTTTCTCCTGTATTAAAGCGTTTATCTTCAAGAGTTTCCTGAATAAATTTTGTTTTTCCGGATTCAAGAAACCCTAAAAACAAGTATACCGGTATAGTATACTCTTCTTCATCGTAAGGCATATACTAACCTCCTTATTCAGCACAGAAAAGCTTTGTTATAGCGTTTTCATTGATATTTGAGCCGATAACGCAAAGTCTGCCTGTTGTACCTGCACAACCTCTTCTGATATCGGGCATATCGGGGACGTAATCAAAATGAATCCATTCGCCTTCGGAAGATGCAACGATACCTTTTGCACGAAGAATTATTCCGTATGTTTCGGAGTCTGAAAGCTTATCAAGAGCATTTTTTATTTCATCTTCAGTATAAGGTCTTGCTGTTTCGATTCCCCAACTTGTGAATACTTCATCTGCATGGTGATGTTCGTGATTATGGCAACCGCATTTGCAATCAGCACCATGTTCATGATGATGTTCGTGTTCTTCATCATGGTGACAATGATGTTCGTGTTCTTCATCATGATGACAATGATGTTCATGTTCTTCATCGTGATGACAGTGATGTTTATGTTCTTCATTGAGTAAATTTTTGAGTTCATTATCAAGTGTATTTTTTTGAGTCATTGCTTCCACAAGTTGTATTCCTGTAAGCTTGTCCCATTCAGTTGTGACAATTGGAGCTGTTGAATTACATTCACGGAGACGCTTGACACAGTCATCAAGTTTATCCTGAGAAAGTCCTCCTGTATGACTGAGTATTAAACAGCTTGCATATGTTATTTGATTGTTGAAGAACTCTCCAAAATTCTTTTGATACATTTTACATTTTTTTGCATCAACAACAGTTGTGAATCCATCAAGCTGAACGTCATGTGCATCTATATTTTGAACTGCCTTTATAACGTCACTGAGTTTACCTACACCAGATGGTTCGATAAGAATTCTGTCAGGGTGATATTGTTCGATAACCTGTTCCAGAGCCTTACCAAAATCTCCAACAAGACTACAACAGATACAACCAGAATTCATTTCTGTTATTTCGATTCCAGCATCTTGCAGGAATCCGCCATCAATACCTATCTGTCCGAATTCGTTTTCGATAAGGACAAGCTTTTCACCCTTATAGCCCTCTGAAATGAGTTTCTTAATGAGTGTGGTTTTTCCTGCTCCGAGGAATCCGGAAAAAATTGTTATTTTTGTCATATACAAACACTTCTTTACTTTTATATACTATTCTGCGATAAACAGAACGTAACTTTATTATAACACTGTTTTCTTTAAAATGCAAGGGGTTTTGCATATATGTAACAATATATGAAAAAAATGTGAAAATTTTATAAAAGTATGGAATTTTATTTGTAATTGTGTTATAATTATACAGTTGATTAAAAAAGGAGGAATGTACATGAAAAAAGTACAGATTACTGAAACTGTCCTTCGTGATGCTAATCAGTCATTGATGGCAACACGTCTCCCATATTCTGACTATGAAAATATTTTATCAGATATGGATAAGGCAGGATACTATTCTATTGAATGCTGGGGAGGTGCAACATTTGATTCATGTCTTCGCTATTTGAATGAAGACCCTTGGGAACGTCTTAGAAATCTTAGAAAACATCTTCCAAACAATCGTTTGCAGATGCTTTTGAGAGGACAGAATCTTCTTGGATACAAACACTACCATGATGATGTCGTTGAAAAATTTATAGAACTTTCAATTAAAAACGGAATAGATATAATAAGGATATTCGATGCATTGAATGATTTCCGAAACCTTGGAACTGCTCTTGATGCAACTATGAAATATGCTACTCCTAAAACTATCGCATCAGGTTGTATTTCATATACTCAAAGTCCGGTTCATACTGTTGACAAGTATATCGAAATGTGCCGTGAACTTAAAAGAATGGGATTCCAGACAATATGCCTTAAAGATATGGCAGGTACAATGACACCTTATGAGGCAGAACATCTTATTAAAGGTATAAAAGATGCAGTTGGTGATATTCCACTTATTCTTCATACTCATTGTACAACAGGTATGGCTTATATGACTCTTACAAAAGCTATTGAGTCCGGTATAGATGTTATCGACTGTGCATCTTCATGTTTTTCCGGCGGAACTTCTCAGCCATCAACTGAAACAATGTTCTATGCATTGAAACAATATGGTATTGAAACAGGTCTTGATGAAAATATTATAAATAAAGTAAATGACTATTTTAAACCTATAAAACAAAAATATGTCGATAACGGTCAGATTAATCCAAAAAGCCTTTCAACAGACGCTCAGGCTCTTGTGTATAAAGTTCCGGGTGGTATGCTTTCAAATATGATTGCTAACCTTACAGATATGCACGCTATGGACAAGTTTGAGGAGGCATTGAAAGAAATTCCAGCTGTAAGAAAAGATTTGGGCTATCCACCTCTCGTAACTCCTCTTTCTCAAATGGTGGGAAATCAGGCAGTAACAAATGTTCTTGTCGGTGAACGTTACAAGAATATTTCAAAGGAAGTAAAAAACTATATTAAAGGCGAATACGGTATTGCTCCTGCTCCCGTAAGCAAAGAACTTATTGCAAAAGTTATAGGCGAGGGCGGTAAACCTGTCGATTGCCGTATTGAAGACCAAAAACGTACAGGTGAAGAATTTGAATCCGCTAAACAGGCTTTAGGTGATTTGGCACGTTCAGAAGAAGATATTATGAGTTATATCTGTTACCCTGACCAAACTGTGAAATATCTGAAAACCCGCCGTGAAAAAGAAGAAAATGAAGCCGTTTATACAATAGAGGCTATGTAAAAAGGAGGTCTTTCTATGAATATAGGAGATGCCGGAATTACTGCATTATTTGGATACATAGTAGTATTTGCCGGATTGCTTATACTTATGGGGGTTATGTATTGCATGAGCTATTTCTTTAAAACAAAAGAAAACGCTAAAGTAACTGAAACACCTAATCCGGAAATGAACCCCCAGCCTGCTCCGGAAATAAAGAAACCTGTTGCTCCTGGTTCGGCTGGAAAAATAAAGCTGTATGACGTTCCGGACAAGGAGGCAGCAATGATTATGGCAATAGTTGCCGATACTATGAAGAAACCTATAAATGAACTGCATTTTATTTCCATTAAGGAGGTCAAATAATGAAATACAAAGTTACACTTAACGGAAAAACTTATGAAGTAGAAGTGGAACATGGAAAAGCTGTTTTATTGGACGAATATGAAGCCGTTGCACCTACACCTGTTGAATCCACTCCGGTTGCTCAACAACCAGTTGCTACATCTCCGGCTCCTGCACCTGTAAGTCTTGCATCAGGTGAAACTGTTTCTGCACCTATGCCGGGAAACATTATCCGTGTTGATGTAAAGGAAGGCGATAAGGTGAAATCCGGACAGATACTTGTAATTTTGGAAGCAATGAAAATGGAAAACGAAATTGTCGCTCCTAAAGATGGTACTGTTGCTCAGATAGTTACAAATAAGGGAGCTGTCGTTGAAACAGGTTCACCACTTGTCATAATTGCATAGGGGGTATTCAGATGGATATTATTGAAACCCTTAAAACCCTTGCCACAAGTTCTGGTTTTGCCGGATTTTTTATCGAAGAAGGCTGGAAAAACCTTGTAATGATAATTATTTCTTTTGTTCTTCTGTATCTTGGAATCAAAAAGAAATTTGAACCACTTTTACTTGTCGGAATAGCTTTTGGCTGTCTTTTAGTAAATGTTTCAAACTTTTTTGCCGGCGGAGAAAGTTCGGCTGAAGCATTGTATCACCCTGAATTATGGGACGCTTTTCTTGATTCAAGCAGTGAATATTATCATAGTTATGGCCATGTGATGTCAAACGGCGGATTACTCGATATTCTTTACATAGGAGTAAAAACCGGACTTTATCCATCACTCATATTTCTTGGAGTAGGAGCAATGACAGATTTTGGCCCGCTCCTTGCAAATCCTAAAAGTTTATTGCTTGGTGCTGCTGCTCAACTTGGTGTATTTCTTGCATTTTTTGGTGCAGTATGCCTTGGATTCAGTGGAGAAGAAGCTGCATCAATCGGTATTATAGGCGGTGCTGATGGCCCGACTGCAATTTTCCTTACTACACGTCTTGCACCTCATCTTTTAGGGCCTATCGCTATTGCAGCATATTCGTATATGGCTTTGATTCCAATGATTCAACCACCTCTTATGAAACTCCTTACCACCGAAAAAGAACGTCAGGTTAAAATGGAACAAAACAGAACTGTTTCCAAAACAGAAAAAATAATTTTCCCAATAATTGTTGCAGTATTTGTAATACTTCTTTTGCCATCAACAGCTCCATTAATTGGTTGTCTTATGCTTGGTAACCTCTGGAAAGAATGTGGTGTTACAGACAGACTTTCTGATACCGTACAAAATGCTCTTATGAATATTGTTACTGTATTCCTTGGAATTTCAGTTGGTGCAACTACCGTGGCATCACGTTTCCTTTCAATCGAAACACTTAAAATCGTACTTCTTGGACTTATTGCTTTCTGCTTTTCAACAATTGGCGGTTTACTTGTCGGAAAACTTATGTACAAGCTTTCAGGCGGAAAAATTAATCCGCTGATTGGTTCGGCTGGTGTATCAGCTGTGCCAATGGCTGCCAGAGTTTCTCAGATTGAAGGTCAAAAAGCTAATCCTAAAAATTTCCTTCTTATGCACGCTATGGGACCAAACGTTGCTGGTGTAATTGGCTCGGCAATTGCTGCCGGTTTCCTGCTTGCGGTATTTCAATAATACTTTTGAAACTGTCGGATAACTTTCCGGCAGTTTTCTTTTTATATGATTTTCAGCTGATTGTTACGGTTGACAAAAATAAATATTTATGATATAATCAAAAAGGTTTTAAAAACTAATGCATTTAAAATACACGATTTTTGGTTGAAGATTACACTCAACTATACACCCGTTGATTTTAACTGATGGGTAATTATTCAATATACCTGTTATTGCTATTGAGCAGGAAACTGTATTCTATGAATTTATAAATGTATTATTACAACAGGACAGGGAAACCTCATTTGTTTTGACTGGTGAGGTTCGTGAATTATGGTTACTGTAATATGTAGTTCAGAACAAATCTGCCGGAAAATTATTTCTGTTTATCAGTATAAAGTCCCACTAAAGTATTCCACCGGGGGACTTTGCTTTTACAAGCAGTTCATTTAGCATATGGCTATAAATGCTTGCTGGTTATGATACAAGGAGGTGAAACCGGTTATACAGCTTATAACTGTAATGAAGGCTCTGAAAATTAATTAACATATATTCTGGTCGAAAATAATGGCTTTCATATTAACCGGAACGAATTATTTCGTGTTTGCCTCCGGATTGGTGTTTGACATTTCGGAGGAATTATATGGAGAAAAAACGTCTAAGAATAGACCGTGTTGTTATCTGCTTTTTGTTTTTAATAATAGCCTTTATCTTTCTGGCAGACGTTATAAAAAGAAATATTTATAAATACAGTGATGATTATAATACCGATATGGCAATTGTAATATGCCTTGAAAATAATACTTCATATGAAATTACAAATGTTGATAATACTATTCCTGATAATTCCGAAAATAAAAGTTCTGCTGAAATAGCTGTCGAATCTTCTCAGCTTGTTTCCGGCGAACTTGTTAAGGTTGACTATAATACACCATATACTAATCCTGCTATTGATTCTATGGTTGACCTCGTAAGTTACAGAAATCAATATTATACACTAATAAACGAAACTGATTCCGTTATGCTTAATAAAGATGCCGCTGATGCATTGAATGTTATGATGCAGGACTATTATAATGCTACTGGAAAAGCAAATTTTCTTTTATATGGTACTACAAATACCTATACTGGAAGTGATTCCTATTGTCCACAGTACTTTCCGGAATCCAAAACAGGCAACACTATTGACCTCGCTGTAAATGTCGGAAACTATGTACTTTCTTATGATGGCTGTGATGATGAAAAATGGATTATCGATAATTGTTACAAATATGGATATATACTAAGGTTTTCATCTGAAAAGTCCCAAAAAACCGGATATGGTTTCTATCCATGGCATCTACGCTATGTTGGTAAAGTTCATTCCGCTATTATGCATGAACTTAATTACTGCTTTGAAGAATATCTTGAGTTCCTTGATAATTATACTTTTGAACACCCTTTAATCTATAACCTCAAAGGTACTATGTACAGCATATATAGTGTTGAGTATACCGGAAATGTTACTATTGTACCCGTTCCATTATCAGGAAACTATTCAATCTCTGGCAATAATATTGACAGCTTTATTGTGACAGCATTGAAATTTTAGGAATTACCCTATACGCCTTTCTCATATATATTCAAAAAGAGGAGGCGGTATATTTGAATAATATTTTGAAAAAGATAACGGCAGTGTTATCCGCACTGTTGATATCTATACTGTTTATATCTGCTGATACAAATGCTGATGCTCAGGAAAACTATTCGGCTCATATTTTGATGGAGGCACGCACAGGTGCTGTTCTTGATGAATATAACGCTGATTTGCAATTGAATGCGGGCTATATGACAAAGCTGATGGCATTGCTTTTGATAGCAGAGGATATTGAGAATGGTAAATACACAACCAGTACTATTATAACAGCGTCACAAGCTGTTGCCGGTACTAATGGTGCTGTGGTGTGGATTGAACCAAACGAAAGTATTTCTGTTGATGAACTGCTTAAAGCTGTAATCGTTGGTAACGCAAACGATGCAATGACTGTTCTTGCTGAATATTCCGAGCAATCTGTTGAAAATTTTGTTATGCGTATGAACAGCAAAGCATTCGACCTGGGTATGTACAGTACAGTTTTTTGTTCGCCGTACGGATACTATAATGAACAGGAACATACTACTGCACATGATTTGGCCATAGTCTGTGCAAAACTATCTGATTTTGACGCTTTAGAACCATATTTTTGTATCTGGCGTGACTTCGTCAGAAATGGTAAGGCTGAACTTGTAAATGAAAATACTCTTTCACGTACATATGAACCACATATCGGTTTTAAAGCGTCACATTCTGAAAAATCAGGGTACTGTATCGCTGAGGGCGGTGAAAACAGCGACGGAACAACCTATATAGCTGTCGTTCTGGGTGCTGAAAATGAGGATATTTCCCTGAAAAAGGCAAAAGAACTTATTAATCTGGGATTTAATGGATTTCATATGACTGCTACTATGTTTCCAGATGAAATGCTTATGCCAATTAAAGTAAAAAATGGTGTCGAAGTAGCTGTGGAAATTCAAATTGCAAATCAAAGTAATCTGATTGTTCCTAAAAATATAACAGAATTGAATAACATTGTTATTCTTCCGGATTTCTTGACGGCTCCTGTACAAAAAGGACAATTAATCGGGTCTGTCGGATTTTATAGTGGTGATACTTTGGTCTGCGAAACAAATATTGTTAC
>CAZTUV010000084.1:0-8782 GCA_964616595.1 uncultured Alistipes sp. | reverse complement strand
CGGTAGTCGTATTTATTCTTAGTGGATATGAGCATTGTATTGCAAATATGTTTTATTTTACAATAGCTAAGGCATGGTCATTTAAAGCAATAGGATACCTTATCATAATGACTTTAGGAAATTCAGTTGGTGGTATGTTTATTCCATTAATAAAAAAAGGATTCATCAAGAAATAAAAAACAGTATATTGAAAAAGTCAAGTGGAAACTTGGCTTTTTTTATGTATATATTCTATTTAAAATTTCAACCCCGTTTCTGATATGAAATCGGGGCTTTTGAACAAACAGAAACAGTCACAATGGGCTTTCTTTTCATGTAATATAGTTATTGATATAAGTTCTGAAATGTTCCATATAACGTGTTGCCAGTCTGCTAAGCGGATAGTCTGTTGAATGAATATATCCAATTTCCATTCGTTCATCGCTTTCAAGAGGAATGGAAATAATATCTGTTCCGTTAAGGTCACTGCTCAGAATTCCTGAAGAAATCGTATAGCCGTCCAGTCCTATGAGGAGGTTGAACAATGTGGCACGGTCAGATACAATAATGCTTTTTGGACTTTCATCAGTACTATGAAGTTCTTCAGAAAAATAGAATGAATTATTAATACCTTGGTCGTAGGTAAGTCTTGGGTATGAAAGTAAATCCTTACGTGTTACAGATTTCCTTACTGCAAGAGGATTTTTACGACTTACAAATACATGAGGCTTTGCGGTAAACTCCTTTACGAACTGTAAATCTTTATTTTTAAGTATTCTGAGAATTACTTCATTATTGAAATTGCTCAAAAACAAAATTCCAAGTTCCGAACGTTGTGTATAGACATCTTCAATAATATCGTTCGTGCGGAGTTCACGGAGCGAAAATTCATATTTTTCCTGTCCGTATTCCTTTACGAGTGCAACAAATGCATTGACTGAAAATGCATAATGTTGTGATGATACCGCAAAAACTCTTTTAATAGGTTTGGTATGTTTATAAGTCTGTTCCAGAAGTTCCGCCTGTTCTACAACCTGACGTGCATAAGAAAGAAATTTAGTTCCTTCCTCCGACAGTATAACGCCACGGTTACTGCGTAAAAAAATAGTAATTCCCATTTCCTGCTCCAGTTCTGAAACAGCTTTTGAAAGACTTGGCTGTGTAATATAAAGTTTCTGTGCTGCCATTGTGATAGAACCATATTGTACAATTTGTATAATATATTTTAGCTGTTGCAAGGTCATTGATATCCACTCCGTTTCTGAAATCAGTATATCATATCTTTACCGAAAAATCAACAGCAAGCAATCTGTAAACTGCTTCATATATTTTCTTGGCAACATAAGGGTTATTCATTGTATACAAGTGAATACCGTCTATATCATGGGATATAAGGTCAACAATCTGGTCAATGGCATATGCAATACCTGCATCACGCAAAGCTATCGGATTATGTTCATATCGTTCAATTATTTTCATAAACTTTTTTGGAAGTTTAATACCACAAAGTTTTACCATTCTTTCAATCTGCGATTTGTTAGTAACGGGCATTATACCTGCTTCAACAGGAACATGAATACCTTTGATTGCAGCACGTTCACGAAATCTGTAAAAACTATCGTTATCAAGGAAGAGTTGTGTAATCAGTTGCGATACACCACAATCGACCTTATATTTAAGATAATTCATATCTTCAATAATATTGTTGCTTTCCGAATGACCCTCAGGATAACAGGCAGCAATAATATTAAAATCATAGCGTTCATGAATAAAAGAAATCAGGTCACTTGCATGGGAAAATTTGCCGTTAAGTTTGGTATCAGGAGAAATATCCCCACGAAGTGCAAGGATATTTTCGATACCGTTTGTTTGCAGAGAATCAAGAACTTCAATAACTTGTTGTTCAGAAAGACTGATACAAGGAAGATGTGCAACACTTTCAATTCCGTATTCATTCTTTATATCAGATGCAATCTTAATGGTTTTATTTACATTTTTTCCGCCGCCTGCACCATATGTAACGCTGATAAAATCGGGCTGTAAGTCAGAAAGTCCATCAAGAGTTTCATAGATAATTTTTTCATCAGAAGTCGGTTTCGGAGGAAATATTTCAAAAGATAATACAGTTTTTTCTTTAAACAAATCAGAGGTTTTCATTGCGAATCTCCTTTGCAGCAATGACAAGATTTTCAAGGCTTGTAGTAGTTTCAGTGTATCCTCTTGTTTTCAGACCACAATCGGGATTGACCCAGAGTTTTTCAGCCGGAATTCTGTCAAGCATTTTGCGGAGTGTGTTTTTAATTTCGTCAATAGATGGTATTCTTGGTGAATGAATGTCATAAACACCTGGCCCAACTTCTGTGCGGAAGTTATTATCTTTCAATACATTAAGAATTGTCAGGTCAGAACGGCTTGCCTCAAATGTTATGACATCAGCGTCCATGTCATCAATTTCCCTGATAATATCAGAAAATTCGCTGTAACACATATGTGTATGGATTTGTGTTTCAGGCTTGACTCCGCTATGAACCAGACGAAATGCAGGTATAGCCCAGTCAAGATAATCACTTTTCCAGTCAGATTTTCTGAGCGGAAGTTTTTCACGGAGAGCGGCTTCATCTACCTGAATTATGCTGATACCGTTTGCCTCAAGGTCAAGTACTTCTTCACGGATTGCCAGTGCTATCTGATAAGCACTTTCTTTCAGTGAAATATCTTCACGTGGAAACGACCAGTTAAGAATAGTAACAGGACCTGTCAGCATACCTTTCATTGGCTTGTCGGTAAGGCTTTGTGCATAAACTGACCATTTGACAGTCATAGGCTTTGAACGTGAAATATCGCCCCATATAACAGGTGGTTTTACACAACGTGTACCATATGATTGTACCCATGCCTTTTCAGTAAAGATATATCCATCAAGGCATTCACCGAAATATTCTACCATGTCGTTTCGTTCAAATTCTCCATGTACAAGAACGTCAAGACCAATTTTCTCCTGCAATCTGACACATTCAGCGATTTTATCCTTCATATATGTTTCGTACTGTTCTACACTGATTTCGCCTTTGCGGAATTCAGAACGAACGGTTCTTACTTCTGTCGTCTGAGGGAAAGAACCAATTGTAGTTGTAGGAAATATCGGAAGATTAAATCTGTCTTTCTGAATCTTTTCACGTTCTGAAAAATCGGGCAATCTTACAAAATCTTTATCAGAAAGTGATGCAACTTTTTTCTGTACATCTGGATTATCACTGTTTCGTTGCTCTGTAAATAAATGTGAATTATGCTGATATTCTTTTGTTTCAAGTGGAGTATCGGAAGAAACAATATTTTTCAGTTCAGCAAGTTCTGTCAATTTTTCCTCTGCATATGCAAAATGTTTTTTATAG
Organism: uncultured Alistipes sp.; assembly: GCA_964616595.1. Classification (GTDB taxonomy): domain Bacteria; phylum Bacillota; class Clostridia; order Oscillospirales; family Ruminococcaceae; genus Ruminococcus. The sequence continues at coordinate 5,411 of CAZTUV010000084.1, read as the reverse complement.
CTGTCTGAAAGTTTAGTTTCGTTTTTCAATGTATATGGAACATGAAGCAGTGAACAGGAGGTATTAAGTACAATTTTATTGCAGTACTTCTGCAATTCTGCGATAGTGTCCAATGTACTTGCATAATGATTTATCCATATATTCTTGCCATTAATAACGCCTGCAAAAAGAGTTTTATCAGCAGGGAATCCATTTTGCTTTATAAGTGAAAGGCTCTGCTTTCCCTCAACAAAATCCAGTCCGATGCCATCAAAGTCAAGATTACATATTTCGCTGTAACAGTCACGTACATCACCGAAATATGTCTGTAAAATAACCTTAATGTCATTTTTACCAGACAAAATTTTCTTATACAGCTGTATAAAAAGTTCCTTATCATCAGAAGTCATATCCATTACGAGACAAGGTTCGTCAAACTGTACCCATTCTGCACCTACATCAGCGAATTTTTTCAGAATATCGATATAAGCTGTAATAATATCATCAGAAAAGTCATTTGCAGTTTTATTACCTGTATATTTTGAAAGTTTCAGGAATGTATATGCTCCGATAATTACAGGTTTTGTTTTTATATCGTTTTCCAAAGCCTCTGAAAACAGTTCAAAAGGCTTGTTTCCAGATAGTTTTATTTTTGTGTTATCATCGATTTCAGCAACCATGTAGTGATAGTTTGTATTAAACCACTTTTTCATTGCAAAAGCCTTTACATCACCATTTTCACCCTGATAGCCTCTTGCCATAGCAAAATAAGTATCCAGTTCTGATAAATTCAGGTTTCTGTATCTTTCAGGAATAACGTTCAGCAAAACTGCTGTGTCAAGTAATCCGTCATAAAAAGAAAAATCGTTGGACGGAATAAAATCCAGCCCGTTTTCACGCTGTTTATTGAGGTTTGCAAGACGAAGCTGTTTTGCAGTTTTCTGCAAATCATACGCTGAAATTTCACCTCTGAAATATTTTTCGCTTGCAAATTTCAGTTCTCTGAGAGAGCCAATACGTGGATATCCGATAATTGATGTTTTCATAAAATTCTCACCTTTCCAGTTTTATTGTATTTATTATATCATACTTTGACTGGTATGTGGTAACACCTGTTTTTTATTACTGGTCATAGCTTTAAGCTATGGAAAACTTTAATTTAATTATTCACTAAGATATTTTCCATCATCAAAAATATATACTAAGGCTTTGTTCCAGTAAATGAACTTGTATTTTCATATTGCATTTTTTGACAAAAAAACGTATACTATTATATAGAAGCTTTTATCAGGAGGTTTTTATTAAATGATTTATTTATTGGAAGATGACAAGGGAATACGCAATTTTGTTACATATGCACTCAATAATTCGTCCCTTGAAACCAAAGCTTTTGAATTGCCATCTGAATTCTGGCTTAGTATGTCACAAAAATTACCTGATTTGATTTTACTTGATATAATGTTGCCTGAAGAAGACGGATTATCAATATTGAAAAAGATTCGTTCTGTTGCTGTTACAGAAAAAATTCCGGTTATAATGCTTACCGCTAAAGGTACAGAATACGACAAGGTAACCGGTCTTGACAATGGTGCAGATGATTATGTTACTAAACCTTTTGGAATTATGGAACTTCTTTCACGTATAAAAGCATTGTTAAGACGTACAGATAATTCGGAAAAGAATATATTATCAATCGGAAATGTATGTATTTGTCCATCTGAACATAAAGTTTCAGTAAATGATAAAAAAATTAGTCTTACACTTAAAGAATATGAACTGTTATTATGGCTTGTAAAAAACAGAGGGGTAGTATATTCAAGAGAAACACTTTTAAAAAAAATATGGGGATATGATTTTTCCGGAGAGAGCAGAACTGTTGATGTTCATATAAGGACATTGCGTTCCAAGCTTGGCGAAAATGGAGATATTATTAAAACAATTCGTGGAGTAGGTTACAAGGCGGAGGATATAGATGACTAGAAAAATATTTAATAGTATAATTCAAACTTCTGCAATATCAATTATATTAACACTTATTTTTTCAGAGTTATTGGATAGTGATAATATAATTGTAAAAATCGGAATATTTTTTATAGTTTTACTTATAAGCATGATGGTTGGACTTAAAATGTCTAAAAAAATTACACGTCCACTTATAGAAGTCAATCCGGACAACCCTAAAATTGAATATTCTGAAATTAATCCTCTTATAAATAAAATCCATATTCAGAAAGAAAAAATTTATCATCAAAAAAATCAGGTGAATAACAGTAAACAACAGTTGAGTCTGATTACCGAAAATATGAATGAAGGCATAGTTATTGTGGATATCAGAAATAATATACTTTTTTGTAACTCTGGTGCAATGAAACTTTTGAATATGGAAAACATAATTATAGGACAAAGTATTTATCGGATAAATAATTCGGAATCTTTCAGGCATTGTATCCAAAACGCTATGGGTGGAAGAAATTCAAGCTGTATTTTGAATACACCTGATGGGGACAGAGAAATAATAGCCAGTCCTTCAAATACAATGGACACTATAAATGGAATTGTCATATTTATATTTGATGCTACTGAAAAACAACAACTCGAGATTTTACGCCGTGAATTCACATCAAATGTTTCCCACGAACTTAAAACGCCACTTACTACAATATATGGAATTGCAGATATGCTTGCGAACGGAATAGTAAAACCTGATGATATAGAAAGCTTTAGTAAAAATATATGCAGCGAAGCAGAAAGATTGATCATTTTAATCAATGACATTGTTTCCCTGTCAAAACTTGATGAAGATTCTGTATCATGTGATGAAGATGAAACAGATTTATATGATTTGACTAAAGAAATATTTGACAGACTTCATCATAGTGCTGCAAAGAAAAATATTACCATGAAAATAACCGGTGAACATATTAATATCGTGGGAAATAAAACAATCCTTGATGAAATAATATATAATCTTTGTGACAATGCTATAAAGTATAATAAAGACCATGGAAATATTGAAGTCAGTATCTCTTATTCATCAAATAAAATTCTGCTTATTGTAACTGATACCGGAATGGGTATACCTCTGGAACATATACCCCGTATATTTGAACGATTCTATTGTGTGGACAAAAGCCATTCAAGACAGATTAACGGAACAGGTCTGGGACTATCTATTGTAAAACATGGAGTCATTTATCATAATGGTACAATACGTGTTGAAAGTATTCCGGAACAAGGAACATCGTTTATAATAGAATTCCCTGTTAAGAAAAAATAGTTATTTGAAAAATTATAACAGTTTTCATATAATAAACCCCATATCCAATATTGAATATGGGGTAAAATTCTAAGTAAATCGGAAAAAATCAGCAGATTCAAATCTGACTAATTTATATATAAGAGACCTTTTGTGCATATTTGATATTAGCAAACAGATTCTTCAGGTACTTCCCATACATCATCAGTATAGAATATTTCATCATCTTCAAAGTAGTTATCGTTTCCGGAAATATCAACTTCTCCATAGCCAAAATAAGGGTCAACATCTTCATAAGAATTATAATAATACTCATCATATTCATAATACATATCGCCAGCTATTTCGGCAGCACCTTCAGCTGAAACTTCCTCGCTGAAACCTATTTTTATAAGAAGATTTTCAATAAATGTCTGCATGGATTCCTGAGAAACATAATCTTTAAGTTCGACATCTGAGACATAGTCAACTACAAATGAACTATCCTTATCAGGAATTGATGGTTCAGTATCATTATTTGCAGAAAAGTTAAAAGTAAGTATACCATAATCTGTACCATCAACGTTTATATTATATGAAATATCCTGTGAACTTCCATCAGAACTGAAATTAAGTGCAACTGGGTCAATATCTGGAATTATCAATGTAACATCAGCATTAAAGTATCCATTTTCTTCATTCACGACTTCATATCCTGTAAACTCAATTGAAATTTGTTCCGGTTCTTCATATTCTGAAACAGTGAAATCAATATTACCGTTGTATTGGTCGCCATCTTTATCAGCATATAATTCCATGTTTACAACGTCTTCACCATTTTCATTGAGTACAAATTCGCCACGGATATTATCACCGTCTTTACCTATTCCAAAGAAAAGTTCATCAGAATCTTCAATAAATTTAATTCCACGAATATCACCATTAGGGTCAACGTATGTATTTAAAGTACAAGAATAATAATCCTCTGAACTGTCGACAAGTGAGATTTCACTGAGCAAATCATCAAATGTTGAATTATATTCATCTTCTGTACAAGCTTCCATTTCATTGACAACAATATTCTTTATAATATCATCTGATTTAAGTTCATTAATGAAGTTATCAGCAAGTTCAAGCATTTTTTCATAGTCAAACTCAGCAGAAATTACAGTATATTCAACAGAAATATCACAAATATCAAGAGTTTCCTGTTTTTCAAGTTCGATATCAGAAACAGATTCATTCCATATATTTGTATATCTTATAATAATATCTTCCAGTTCTTCTGGTGTAAGATATTTATATATATTCTGAATGGAATTTACTGATTCATAATCCATGATTTCGCCAAGAGACAAACAAAGCCACTGTTCGGTGAGTTCGGGAACACGGAAGAAATAATTATAATTTTCCATATCAAAAGCTATATCACTGTCTATAATGGACTCTCCATTAAGCAATGCAGAAATGTTTCCAGAAAACATATTAGTTTTTGCGGAAATATTTCCACCTATTGAGATTTCACTAAGGTTATCAAAAATATCAATCAACATATTTTGTTCTTCATACTCAACAGAATCCCTATAACCTTCACCCAACATACCAGTAAGAGCAAGTTCTTTGGCATCATCACTAATATTATATTTAAGATTGAATGAAGTTCCATAAGAGCTATTTGCTTTTTCGTATACTTTTGAGTAGGAATCTTTAGCTTTATTTGCAAATTCCTTTGAATTTTCTTCAACAATCCAAGAATAATAATTTTCAGGTTTCATAACACGGAGATTAATCTGATTCTTTACATAGTCAGAAAGGTTATATGCAGCCACTCCGCCTCCTGCAATTGCCACAACTGCTATTCCACTTATTAAAGCAATTTTTTTACCTTTCTTTTTTGAAACACGTTCAACACCTGATACTGTATTGTCTACCTGATTGTTAATATTTTCCATAAAACCCCTCCATTTAACTAATAAAAAACTGTTTTTATAAATAAATCTGCCATACAAAAATTCACATACATGCAGTCTATTCAAAGAAAAAATTAATGTTTATTACTCTAATAGAATAACACAAAATTAACACAATGTCAATAACAATTACTATAATTTAACCAATTTGTATACAATATGTAATTTTTAATCCAGCCTGTCCAAAAACCCCGATATCAGATTTGACATCGGGGTTAAAAATTTAG
>CAZTUV010000083.1:0-8793 GCA_964616595.1 uncultured Alistipes sp. | reverse complement strand
ATAATAAAAATAGTAGTTTTATTAGTTTATACATAAGAACCAAGAATATTTATTTTAATATAGCAACACCTAATGATAAAATAAGCGTCCTTGTAATAATATTATTTCAGCAATAATTACTATCTATAAAGAGAAATCAATGCATCAAGCCTGCTTGCTTCCTGAACAGGCTGTCCAATTGCATTAAATTTCCATTCATTATTTCTGCGGTAAATTTCGCCAACTATCAAACCGGTCATATTATTATAGTTTTCCGAAAGATTATAACGACATATTTCCTGATTGTTTTCCATATTTACAAGTCTGATGAAAGCATTTTCAATCATTCCAAAATGCTGACCTTTACGACGGGCATCATAGATATTAACAACGAAAACCACCTTACTTACATCTGATGGAAGACGACTTATATCAACCATAATTTGTTCATCATCACCGTCACCTTCACCTGTAAGATTATCCCCCTGATGCACAATAGCACCGCTTGGGTGTTTTAAATTCCCGAAATAAACAACACTTTGTTTAGTATCATTGCTCATAACCTTACCATTTTCGCCACATACAATTGCAGAAGCATCGCAGTCAATACTTGCTGGCGGTTCTTTGAACAGTGAACTAAAGAATCCACCACTTTTTTTAACCTCGTCCCAACCAAGACCGACCATAACTTTTTTAAGACCTCCGCCACCTTTAGTAAGGTCAATTTTCTGTCCCTTTTTTAGATTAATACTCATAATCAATCCTCCTTTATTTTTTAGTAATTATTTTTCGCAGCATATCGATTGGAATAACCATAAATGCCAGCACAATGCATATTAGCCATGTTTTAAGATTAAGAGCCTCAACACTTAAAAACTCTCCGCCAAATGTTACAAATATAAACTGTATTATAAATAACGCACCCATTACAAGAATAAAGTTTTTATTACGCCCCATATGTTCAAATACATTAAACTTACTAGTACGTGCATTGAAACCATTAAACGTAATTGCCATCATGAATGTTGCAAAAAGTGCCGACCTTAAATAAGTGTCATCTACATTGCCAAAGATTTCACGGATTGCCGGAACAAATCTTATAACAAGACAAAGTGCTGTAATATAAAGACCAATAATAATTACTTGTATCAGCATTGATTTGCTTACAATACTTTCATTTCGTGGAATCGGCTTATCTTTCATATATTCTTTAAGAGCAGGTTCACTTCCGAATGCAATAGCTGCAAGGGTATCCATTGCAAGGTTTACAAGAAGAAGCTGAATAACTGTAAGCATAGTAGGTTCACCAAAAAGTGGCCCTAAGAAACAAGTAAGAACTGCTGCAACATTGACAGTAAGCTGGAATATAAGGAACTTTCTTATACCCTTGAACATTGTACGTCCATAAAGAATAGCTTTTGCAATAGATGAGAAATTATCATCAAGAATTGTAATATCTCCGGCTTCCTTAGCGACTTCCGTACCACTGCCCATTGCAAAACCAACATCTGCCTTTTTAAGTGCCGGAGAATCGTTTACACCATCGCCCGTCATACCAACTACATAATCAAGTTCCTGAGCACAACGGACAAGACGGCTTTTATCTGTTGGCAATGCACGGGCAACTACTCTTAAATCTGGAATAATCTTTTTAAGTTCTTCATCTGATTTTTCATTAAGTTCCGCTGATGTAAGTGCGACATCATTCGGATTTTTAATCAAACCTGCTTCCTTAGCAATTGCGACAGCAGTTTCCTTTCTGTCACCGGTAACCATTACAACCTGAATACCTGCATTTTGTACTTCTTTAATAGCGTCAACAGCCTCTTTACGGACATTATCTCTGATACAAAGAATACAGACAAGAGTCAAATCGCCTTCATCACTATCACCATCACGCTTTGCAACGGCAAGAAGTCTCATTGAACGTCCAGCCTGTTCGTCAATATAAGCTGTAATTGAATTATGATTTGTAAGATTTTTTATATTGCCATCTGAATCAACATAGTGTGTACATCTTGAAAGAAGCTTTTCAGGAGCACCCTTTACATAAGTATAGCTATTTCCATTTTTAGAAACAGTAACACTCGACATTTTTTTAGTTGAATCAAATGAACTAAAATTAGTAACTTCATCTTTATTGATTTTATTCTCAGCCTTTGCATTAATTATAAAATTCATCAATGCACGGTCAGTGCTGTTACCACCGATAACTTTTCCGTCACTTGCGGAAGCACTATTATTAACACCTGCACCAATTACTATATCATCAAGGAATTTTTCAGATGTATCCGAAAGATTAGAAAATTTATTAAGGTCACCTGTAACAAATTCAACTACTGAAAGTTTTCCTTCTGTAATAGTACCTGTCTTATCGCTAAAAAGTAAACTAAGACTACCAGCAGTTTCAAGGCCATTAATTTTTCTTACAAGAACATTATCCTTTGACATTTTAATGCTTTGGAACGATAACAATATTGAGGTAAGCATAGGAAGACCTTCCGGAACGGCACATACTATAATTGTAACAGCCACTGTAACAGCCTCAATAACAAGTTTTATCCATTCGATAACGCTATCAGGAGACTGACCAGTAATAACAGTCTTTAATACAATGCTGATTATAATTGCGATTGCACCTATATATCCAAATGTTGAAATCTGTTTTGCAAGCTTAGCAAGTTTAACCTGTAAAGGAGTCGCTCTGGTATCTTCCTGTACTTCAAGAGCAAGTTCACCAAATAAAGTCTTATCACCGACTACTTTAACTTGCATATGAGCCTCACCGCCACAAACTACCGTACCACGATAAGCATAATGTTTATTAAGCAAATCTTTTATATTATAGTTTTCGCCTGATTGTACCGGATATTTTTCTGCTTCTTCAGTTTCGCCATTGAGTGCTGCCTGGTCAACTTTTACTTCACCCTCAACGATTTCTCCATCAGCCGGAAGTTTGTCTCCTGCCTGCAAATAAACTATATCACCAACTACCACTTCACTTACATGAATTTCAGAAAGTTTTCCGTCACGGATAACCTTTGCCATTTCTTTAGCTTCTTCTTCTTCTTTAAGAGCAGATGCTTTATTTTCTTGTTTATATTCACTGACTGATGACACACCGTTGGCAATCAGTATAGCAATCAGTATACCAACAGGTTCAAACCAGTCTGCCTCGCCCATAAAGAACAATACAACTTGTATTACTAATGCAACAAGAAGTATCATAATCATAGGGTCTTTAAAACCCTCAAGGATTTTTTTCCATAAAGGGTCTGGAGGAATTTGTGTAAGGTTGTTATCACCATATTTTTTACGGCTTTCTTCAACCTCATGTTTTGACAGTCCATTAAGGTTCATATAGACTTTCTCCTTTATACAATATTATATTCAGTATGCAAAAAACATCTGCACTACTTATATTATTATACAATCAGTCAATCTGTTTGTCAATATTCATGATTTAAAAATGTCAATTTTCAGCTAACTTTAGCGAAACGGACAAATATTCACATTTCAATTTGTGAAAAATAACGTGTTAAAAAATCGTCATAAAATACACAATATTCTTTATTTATTGCAGATTTGCCAATTCCTGTTTTTAGCCAAAAACAGAAATATTATTAAATTCAGAACAATTTTGAAACGATATTTTTTTGTGAATAATAACTATAAAAGTCAATTTTTTTATATTCATACTTATAGAATAATAATTATAATTAAAAACCCCCGCTTCATTTCAAGCAGGGGAAAAAATTATTTTGATTTCTGAACAGGTATTCTAACACGATATTCAATATAATTTTCATTTTGTATTTTCTTGGCATCTGCCGGAATACCTGCTGATTGCATAGTTTCAACAGCCTTATTAATGGTATTAATAAAAATCTTGACATTCTGAAAAACCTTTGAACGTTTTTTATAGCTTGCCTTTTCACGTTGAGTTCCTATGTAATCCTCTATAAGTTTTTCAGTACGTTCAACATTGAGATTATTTTTAATAACTTTTTCAAGGATTTCTAGTCTGTCCGATGGACTGGCAAGTTTAAGCAATGCTCTTGCATGACGTTCAGTAAGACTAAATTTTACTATCAAATCCCGTTCTTCAGGGGTAAGACGCAGAAGTCTTAACTTATTAGCGATTGTACTTTGTGCTTTTCCAAGTTTCGAGGCTGCATCTTCCTGAGTCATACCATAATAAGTTATCAATTTTTCAATTGCAGCTGCCTCATCAAAAAACGATAAATCCTGTCGTTGAATATTTTCCACAAGAGCAAGTATGGCAGAATTTCTGTCACTTATTTCATGGATAATACAAGGAACAACAGTAAATCCGCATATCTTTGCAGCTCTAAGACGTCTTTCGCCAGCAATCAGTTCAAATGATTCTCCGCATCTCCTTACAGATAATGGTTGTAATATTCCATTTTGCATAATAGATTCTGCAAGTGCTGAAATTTCATCATCTTGAAACACTTTTCGAGGCTGATTAGGATTTGGAATAATCATATTAACATTAATTTCAACTACTTTGTTCACAAGTCTTTCTTTAGTAAAATTTAAAAATGCCATTATTTTATAACCTCACATAATTACTCGGGAATCATTCCCTGTAAATAAATTCTAACACTTGCGGGAAATAATTACTACCAAAAAAAACCGTTGTTTTTCATCAAACAAACGGTTTTTATAACATTATAAGCCAACATTAAAGTGGTTTCTTTTTTATCTGACTGCTATTTCTTGGATATTTTGTCGGAGTATGCGATATTTTTTTTATAACAACAATCTTTCTGTTTTCACCATAAACTTTGTATACAGATTCTTCCGAAATCTTTCCGCCTAAAGTTTCAATAGATTTATTTCCATCGGAAATATTTTCACCAAGACCTTTCATAGCAGTAAAAATACCATTTATCTTAACAAATGGCAAGCACATTTCACTAAGAACCGACATATTTGCAACAGCTCTTGCACAAGACACATCAAATTTTTCACGATAATCAGGATTTTTACCGACAATTTCTGCTCTGTCATGAATAAAATCCGCATCAATTCCAAGTTTTTCGCAAAGCATTTGTAAAAAAGTTATTCGTTTATTCAAGCTGTCAAGAAGTGTCAATTTAATATCCGGCCTAAAAAGTTTAAGTGGTACAGACGGAAACCCCGCACCTGTTCCGACATCAATAACATCAGCATTTTGAGGAATATTCACATATTTATCAAGCAATATACTATCAATAAAATGTTTATGCAATATTTCTTCTGGGTCAGTTATTGCGGTAAGATTAACATTTTCATTGTATTCAACAAGAAATTCAGCATATATATCAAGTTTCTGATATAAATTATAAGAGAGTTCAATATCATATTGCTGAAAACTTTTCTTACAGAAATCATAATTCGGAAGCATTATTATCCCCCGTTTCGTGCTGTAACCATACATCAAGCAAGGAAATATCAGCCGGAGACACTCCAGAAATTCTTGATGCCTGTCCTAATGATGATGGTTGAATTTTATTAAGTTTTTCAACTGCCTCTGTTCTCAAGCCATAAACACAATTATAGTCAAGGTTTTCAGGAAGTTTTTTTGATTCATGCTTTCTCATCTGTTCAATTTGGGCGAGTTGTTTTGAAATATATCCTTCATATTTAATTTGCAGTTCAACTTGTTCAGCGACTTCATCAGAAAGTTCAGGTCTATTCAAATCAAAAGCTACAAGTTCCTTGTAACCTACCTTAGGACGACGTATCAGGTCGGCGAGTTTACAACCAGTTGATAAAGGAGTTGTACCGACTCTTTCAAGAAATTCATTTATTTCATCGCTTGGAGAAACATTTAAAACGCTGATACGTTTTATTTCCTTTTCTACTTTTTCAATCTTATCAAGTAATTTTTTGTAGCGTTCCTCACTAATAAGACCTATTTTATAACCAATTGGAGTCAATCGCTGGTCAGCGTTATCCTGTCTTAAAACAAGTCTATACTCACTTCTTGAAGTCATCATTCTGTATGGGTCTGAACAACCTTTAGTTACAAGGTCATCAACAAGAGTTCCTATATACGAACTTGCACGGTCAAGTATCATGGGTTCATGGGATTTTATTTTAAGAGCAGCATTAATACCAGCAACTATTCCTTGTGCTGCCGCCTCTTCATATCCGGAACTTCCATTAAACTGACCCGCACCATATAAGCCGCTTATCTTACGGAATTCCAAAGTATTTGAAAGCTGAGTAGGGTCGCAGCAATCATATTCAATAGCATAAGCGGGACGCATAATTTCGACATCTTCCAGTCCGTCTATTGTACGCAAAAAAGCAAGTTGTACATCTTCCGGAAGTGATGATGACATTCCCTGTAAATAATATTCTTCTGTAGAAAGCCCCATAGGTTCAACAAAAAGCTGATGACGGGGTTTGTCAGAAAAGCGAACTATTTTATCTTCAATTGAAGGACAGTATCTTGGGCCTATGCCCTCAATTCGTCCGGAATACAGTGGTGAACGGTCAAGATTTGATAAAATTACTTCATGAGTTTTGCTGTTTGTATAAGTCACATAACATGAAACCTGATTATCAAGACCATCAGCGGGGGTTTCAAAAGAAAACGGCACAATATTTTCATCACCGTCCTGACGTTCCATAAAATCAAAGTTTATGCTTCTTTTATTTACACGACAAGGAGTACCGGTTTTAAATCTTCTCAATTCTACGCCATTATCTATAAGGCTTTGTGATAAATATTTACTTGGCAAAGCCGAATCCGGCCCGCTTTCGTATGAAACTTCACCTATATGTATTTTTCCTTTAAGATAAGTACCCGTTGCAATAATAACAGCCTTAACAGAATATTCAGCTCCGAGGGAAGTAACGACTCCGGTAACCTTTCCATTTTCAACAGTTATACCTGCGATTTCAGCCTGTTTAACATAAAGGTTACGTTGTTTTTCGCATACATTTTTCATATAATCATGATACATAATACGGTCTGCCTGTACTCTCAGACTATGTACAGCCGGTCCTTTTCCACGATTAAGCATACGACTTTGTATAAAGCATTTATCAGCACCTTTACCCATTTCACCGCCAAGAGCATCAATTTCCCTGACAAGATGACCTTTAGCAGTACCACCAATTGATGGATTACATGGCATATTAGCTATCTGGTCAAGTGATATTGTAAACATAACTGTTTTACAGCCTAATCTTGCAGCTGCTAAACTTGCCTCAACTCCGGCATGACCTGCACCTATTACTGCCACATCAAAACTTCCCATTTTATACGACATATAGAACCTCCAAAAAATACCGGAAAGTATTATTTACCAACACAGAACCTTGAAAATACTTCATCAACAACTGCATCTGTAACTTTTTTTCCTGTAAGACTCAATAAATATTGTTCTGCCTCATCGATAAGAACATTTACAGCGTCAAGAAATTCACCGTTTTCAAGAGCGGAAATAGCCTGTTCAACGCATACAAGAGCAGAATCAATACAATGTTTCTGACGTTCATTTGCAACTGAAACTGATGAAAAAGATTTTTCATTTATTTCAAAAACCGATTCAATAGCTGACTGAAGCTTTTCGATACCATTATTTTCTTTAGCAGACAAATAGACAGTATGTTTTATAAGTTTTTCAATTTCAGATACATCTGGACATATACCCAAATCGCTTTTATTTATAACAGCAATTGTTTTTTCCCTGTCAACTTTTTCAATAAGTTGTAAATCATCATTTGTAAGAGGGGTATTTCCATCAAAAACAGCAATAACAAGTTCAGAGGAATCGATAAGTTTTTTAGCTATATCGACGCCTATTCCTTCAATGATATCATCAGTCTGACGTATTCCGGCAGTATCGGATAATCTTAAAACGATATCGCCTATTTTTACAGATTCTTCAACGACATCACGGGTTGTACCTGCAATATCAGTTACAATACTTCTTTCGCAACCACTCAGACAATTAAAAAGTGTAGATTTACCAACATTTGGTCTGCCTATTATGGCGGCGGAAACTCCATCACGAATAATTCTGCCACAATCATAATTTTCAACAAGTGACAGTAAATCTGTATATACCTGATTTAACTCTATGCAAAGGTTTTCAGGCTGTACTTCAGGTATATCCTCTTCCGGATAATCTGCCCATGCTCCCAAATCGCCCAATATCTTCATAAGTTTATTAGAACAAATTTCAGCCTTTTTAAACGCCATACCTTCACGCAGATTTTCAGCCATTTTAAGTTCCCTGTCACCTTTGGCAGAAATTATATTCATAACAGCTTCTGCTTGTGTAAGGTCGATTTTTCCATTAAGATAAGCTCTTTTAGTGAATTCTCCTGCCTCAGCATTAACAGCACCATGTTTCAGAACAGCACGAAGAATACGTTTTGTTACATATATTCCGCCATGGCAGGAGATTTCCACGACATTTTCACCAGTATAGCTATGAGGAGCAAGAAATACTGTAAGTATGCAATCGTCAAGACGTTCACCATCATCATGGGCAATACCATAAGCACAAGTATAGCCTGACATATTTGCTATACTTTTATTTCCAGATGGTTTGAAAACTTTTTCAGCGACCTGAACAGCATTTTCGCCCGAAATTCTTATAACAGCTATGCCTCCGGCGTAATTTGGAGTAGAAATAGCAGCAATAGTTGACAAAAAAATCACTCCTAAAAAAGTCTGAACCCACCACGACCGAAATCGCAGAGTTCTTGGGAACTCTTTCATAACGAAAAGATATTTACCAAGCTATCCCCGTAGTTCTAACGGTTTTGTAATATTCGTAAGAT
>CAZTUV010000082.1:0-9010 GCA_964616595.1 uncultured Alistipes sp. | reverse complement strand
GAAATAAGGGGAAATATGTTTTTTTATAATTAAATAAAAATAGGGAGGTGAAAACTGTTACTGAAAAATATGATATATTTTCAGCGGCAGTTAATATGAAAAATAAAGATAAAATTATTCAAAAAACTGTTCAGGAATTAGAAGTTGAATCTGACATTATAGTTGAACAGGAAAAGAAAAAGATTACTTTTCAGACAATAATTGAAAATATTTCCGGATTTTTTAAACGTGCTGGTATATCAGATATGTTTATATTACGTTTTGCAGGAGCATTTTTTCTGATTTCAGGAATAAATATATCCATAATAAAAAAATCGGAAATTACTGCTATCAATAAATGGCAAGAATTCGTCGGAGAAGTAAATTTCACAAGAACTTTAATTTTAATGATTGCAGTATTTGCTGTTTTAACTGTAATACACTGGTTTATACCTGAAAAATTACGGATAACTGACCAGTCATTTGCAATAGTTTCCATATTGTATTTTGATATCATGCTTTTATGGAAAAACAGTGATTCTTATGTTGCAATAGGAGTAATGCTTGTATCTCTGGTATTTATTTATAATGCTCTGACAAAAATGAGAAAAACAAAGTACATATATAAAATTCCATGGTGGATTTGCGGAATAATAATTCTTTTGTTTGCTGTAATGGTCACTGTTTTTGTTAGTGTAACTTCAATTTGTCACCATAAGAACTTTGGTACTTCAACACATGACCTTGGATTATTTGTTCAGATGTATCATAATCTTTCGACTAATCTGACCGCTGTTACAACCTGTGAAAGAGATGAATTTTTATCGCATTTTTATATTCATGCGTCATATATCTATTATCTTCTTGTTCCTGTATATAAGCTTTTCCCGAAAGCTGAAACCCTCCTTATAGCTCAGGCAATACTTGCAATGGGTGGAATTATTCCTACGTTTCTTATTGCAAAAAAACATAATATGAAAGGTTTATCCCTTATATTTATAGGAATTGCATATGTTTTTTGTAGTTCACTTATTTCGCCATGTTATTATGATTTTCATGAGAACTGCTTTTTACCGACGTTGCTTATGTGGCTTCTTTGGGCTGTTGATTCAAAGAAATATATATTGTTCTATGTATTTTCAATTCTTGTATGCATAGTAAAAGAGGACGCTCCTCTTTATGTTATATGTATAGGAATATATATGTTGTTTGAAGATAAAAATAAAGGCAGAATAAATGGTCTTATTATGGCAGTTATTTCTGGAATATATATGATGATTATAACAAGCTGGCTTACAAATAATGGCGATGGTCAAATGATGACTTCTGCAAGGTTTGGTATGTTACTGATTGATTCTGAAGGTGGTCTTAAAGAAGTCGTTAAAAATACTCTTGCCGACCCTGGCTACTTCTTTAATTTGATTATTAAAGAAAATACTGTAAAATTCTTCCTGCAAATAATGTTGCCAATGCTTTTCCTGCCGTTTTTCACTAAAAAGCTTTATCGTTATATGTTAATGATGCCATTTATTATAACAAATCTTGTAATAGGTTCTTCTTATGGATACGCTGCAAATATTGATTATCAGTATATTTTCGGGCCTGTTTGCTTATTGTTTTATATGTGTATTATTAATCTTGGCGATATGGGTCAAATCCATAAACGTGAATTACCTGTTATAATGGGCTGTGCATCTTTGATTATGGCTATTGGCACTCAATCCAATAGAATAAACTATTATGAAAATTATATGTTAAACAAAGAATATAATATTCAGATTGAGGAAATACTCGAAAGTATTCCAGATGATGCATCTGTTCTCTGTGATACATGGTTAGTACCACATATTGCAAATCGTTCAGAGGTTTATCTTCTTGACAATAATGACTATAATGCTGAGGAAAATAAAATTGTTAATCTGGAAAAATATGATTTCTTTGTTATTTCAACTTATAGTGAAGTATATAGTAATATGCAGCCTCTTTTTGAGGAACTTGGTATTACATTATATGCATCGGCATACAATCATATAGAAATATATAAATCTCCACAATATGACCTTGGAAATTAATGGGATTTTTGCCTTATTAATAGTGAAAAAAATAACTAAAAATACTGACTGCGTTTTTTGTACGGAGTCAGTTTTATTTATATAAAAATCCCTCCTATGTTTTTGAATTCATAACATAGGAGGAATATATAATTAATCTTTAATAGGAAGGTCTGACTGGTCAGTAGTATTAGCAACAACCTGCTGAATAATAAGAGCATCTCTATTGGTAATGCCGTCATTGTTTCCTACAACGTCAGCATTTATTGCTCCTTGAGCTGTAAGACTGTATTCGTCAGCATTTGAAAGCGACTGCATTACTAATACAGCATCAGCAATAGTAACTGATTTATCACAGTTTGCGTCACCATATAGGGTAGCTTTTCCAGATGATGAAGGTTGGTCAGATTCATTGGAAAGTTCGCCATATACAAGACCTGAACCTACTGTTGACATATAGATTTTACCAAATTCGTTCATATCGCCTACTATGAAGTTACCGTTACCAGTACCACCATAAAGATGGTCTGTATTTATACAAAACCATGTTTCTCCGCCGTCAGTAGAACGATAAATACCTTCAGTATCATCTTCATCTGGTTTACCGTACATATAGATAGTATTTAATCCGCCTTCTTCTTCCGGAGCACCATAACCAACAGTTTTACAATAACTTACATTATCAAGTTTTGTAATAGTAGCCTTGCCGTTTTTTACAGATGCACGGTACATACCATAATAGCCACCGCCAAGAATAAGTTCACCTTCACCGAGATAAGCTATTCTTCCGGCACTGTCGCATTGGTCATACATACAAACATCGACAGAAGTAAAAGTTTTACCGTAGTCTGTACTTACACAGAATTTATACTGTGCATCTTCAGCAGTCGGAGCAGGCTTTGAATATCCCCATGAAGAATTATAATATGTTGCATAAGCATATACGATTTCAGGGTGGTCAGGTTCTGATATCATAAAGGTTGGCTTTGAACCATATTGTGACGGAATACCACTACAATCTGACCATGTTTCGCCAAAGTCGTCTGTATACTGAACACTTCCGTTGTCACCTGATGAATGGAAAATACGATAAGTATCATCATCAAGTTGAGTAATGCAAGCTTTTCCGCCTGTACCACCTGAATTTGCCATTTTTGTCCATGTTTTACCAGCGTCAGTACTATAATATCCGCCGCCGTCGTGTTCTGAAAATCTTACCATAATATCAGAGTTTTGAGGACAGTAGGCAATAGCACTTGTTGAACCCATATTAGGAGAATACTGTTCTGGAACTTCATCTACATCTATATGGATAAATCCATCATAATCGCCGATTGCTGAATATACATAACCATCTGGAACGCTTATAAGGTCAAGTGTAACTACTTCTTCAACGCCATTTGGTTCAAAATAGAACTGTATATTTTTTTCGTCCCATGTATTATCACACATGAAAACACCATTACCAGAAGTCATTAAGATTCTGTCAGGATTTCTTGGGTCGATAACGATACCGCTTCCCCAGTGACAAGCTTTACCATAAATCCAGTCATAGCCATTTGTATCTATTGGATTTGATACAAAATATTTATTGTCAGTATATTGTCCTTTTTGCTGACCTGGAGTGATATCCTGCCAAGTTTCGCCACCGTCTGTTGAACG
Organism: uncultured Alistipes sp.; assembly: GCA_964616595.1. Classification (GTDB taxonomy): domain Bacteria; phylum Bacillota; class Clostridia; order Oscillospirales; family Ruminococcaceae; genus Ruminococcus. The sequence goes on along the minus strand of CAZTUV010000082.1, from coordinate 5,318 downwards.
GAAGAAATGGTCGCCCCAAGCTATACTGTTTTCTGTCCATTCTTCTTCATACCATTGGTCAGACCATACGCCACAAGTTCTTGCAAGCATTTTATTAGGGTCATCTTTATCGACTTCAATCATACCAACAGCGTTATCGGTAACGGAAAGCTTAGTTACTTTACCTGTTGATGTATTATACTTGTAAGCACCGCCGGCACTTCCAGAAAATGCAAGTCCTGCAATATATGTGAAGAAAATATTACCTTGATCGTCATTTGTAATTGAACATGGATAATTAGCTGTCGGCAAATCTGCTGAAAGTTCTGTGAATTCATCATCATCAACATCAGCAACATGAATATTAGTCTGTCCTGTTACAGAAGTTCCGACATAAACCTTGCCACCTTCAATTAAGATACAGCCGATACCATTTTGTTGGTTATATTCTTTTGATTCAGTACCTCTTACCATGTGTTCTGTCCACATAGGGTATTTAAGTGATTCGCTGAAAAGTCCCAAATCATCGTATCCTATTACAGGATTCCAAGTTTTACCGCCGTCAGTTGATTTGATAAGGGCAGATTTACCAGCTGTAACATCACCGCCGGCATAGATAGTATCCGGATTATCCGGGTCAATTGCTATTGGTTCAATACATTCTCTGCCATCGCCGTTTCCGTGTACCTGAATGTGTTCTGTAACATCAGCCTGTGTAAAAGTTTTACCACCATCGGTTGTCTTGAAAATAACGGTTCTTGCATCAGAGAAATAAGCACAACCACAAAGGAAATAAACAGTATCATCATCAGTTGGGTCAATAGCCATACCTTTTACACTAAGCAAGCCTCTGTCAGTATCGTTTAAGAAGTCAAATAATTGAATCCATTTTTCTTGGTCATAGTCATATTTGTAAGCTCCGCCAACGTCTGTACGGAGATACATTTCTTTTTGTCCGGTAACGATACCAGAAACAAAACCGCCACCACCGATTTTTACGGTATCCCAATCCATAGTATCAGCTATGCTTTCAGAAACTGCCATAACATTATTTGAAACATAATTATTAGCATATGGTATACATGAAACTGCCATGCAGGTTGCAAAGAAACCAGCCATAGTTTTTTTAAGTAAATTCATATAAAAATACCAATCCTTTCTTTATTTTTACTAATTACATTATACTATTGAGGAATGTTTTTGTCAAGAAATATTTTCAGCATTTGCAATGGTATCAATAGTTTCACGAATCATGTCAAAAGCTTTTATTTCAGGTGGTACTTTAATTGAAACATATGATTTCCCAGAGCCGTTGAAAGTAATTTTTCCTTTATACTTTATTGATAAGGCGGTTATTTGTTCGATTGAGAGATATTCTGTATAGAAATACATAGAGCCATTTTTTTGAGAGATTTCAGTTATACCGAGATGTCCGGCTTTATTTCTAAGTAAAGAGATTTCAATAAGACCTATTACAGATTCAGGAGGTTCTCCGTAACGGTCTATAAGTTCATCAATAAGGTCTGTTCTGTCCTGTGAAGTATTGACAGTCATTATTTTTCTGTAAATGTCTATACGCTGATTAAGGCTTGAAATATAGTTTTCGGGAATATGTGCGTTAATTTGTACATCTATGAGACATTCCGGAACTTTTTCGGGTTTTTCTCCACGTTCTTCAGCAACTGCCTCTGAAAGCAACTTTAAATACATGTCATATCCGACAGCTTCCATATGACCATGTTGTTTTCCGCCTAAAATACTGCCTGCTCCTCTTATTTCAAGGTCTCTTAGTGCAATACGGAAACCACTTCCGAATTGTGTGAATTCACGCATTGCATTTAATCGCTTTGTGGCTATTTCAGTGAGAACTTTATCACGCTGATATGTGAAATATGCATAACCTCTTTTGTTGGAACGTCCTACACGTCCTCTCAGTTGATAGAGTTGTGATAATCCAAAGTTATCTGCATTATCTATTATAAGCGTGTTTACGTTGGGAACATCAACACCTGTTTCAATAATGGTAGTACATACAAGAATGTCTATCTTATGTTCAATTAATTTGCCCCATATATCAGACATTTTTTCTTCATTCATCTGTCCGTGTGCGTAAGCTATACGTGCTTCCGGAAAGTATTCCTGTAATTTTGCTGTACATTCCTGAATAGTTTCGATTCGGTTATGGATATAATATACTTGACCATCACGTTTCAATTCACGATTAATTGCCTGAATTATAATATTAACATTGTATTCTACAACATATGTTTGTACAGGCTGTCTGTCTTGAGGAGGTTCTTCAAGTACTGACATATCACGAATACCACTCATAGCCATATTTAAGGTACGTGGAATTGGTGTCGCAGATAACATGAGAACATCAACACCGTTGAATGATTCTTTGAATTTTTCTTTATGTGCTACCCCAAAACGTTGTTCCTCATCTATTATCGCAAGTCCTAAATCTTTGAATATTACGCTTTTCTGAATGATTTTATGAGTACCTATAAGAATATCAATTTTGCCTTGCTTTAATTTCTTTAAAATTTCAGTTTGCTGTTTTGGTGTACGATATCTTGAAAGAAGTTCTATATTTACCGGAAATTGTTCAAAGCGTCTTAAAGCTGTCTGGTAATGTTGATATGCAAGAACTGTCGTAGGGGCAAGTATTGCACATTGTTTGCCGGAAAGCACGCATTTCATAGCACCACGAAATGCCACTTCAGTTTTTCCGAAACCCACATCACCACATAAAAGCCTTTCCATAGGTCTTGGATTTTCCATATCAGCTTTTATTTCGTCGATTGCTTGTAATTGGTCATCTGTTTCGACATAGGGAAAACGTTCTTCAAAATCATGCTGTATTTCGTCATCAGGATAAAATGCAAATCCCTGACTTTGTTCACGTTTGGCATAAAGAGCAGTAAGTTCATGTGCCATATCTTTAACAGCACGACGGACATTGTTTCTTGTTCTTTGCCACTCTCCGGAAGATAGTTTATTTAATTTTACTCCTTTGTTATCTCTTGGCGAAATGTATTTTGAAACCATGTCAAGTTGAGTTACGGGAATATATAGTTTATCTGTTCCTGCATACTGAATCGTTATATAATCTTTTGTTATATTATCAAATTCAAGCTTGCGTATGCCTATAAATCTGCCTATTCCATGACCTGAGTGAACTACTAAATCTCCTTCCGAAATGTCAGAAAGACTACGTATTTCTTCTGACTTATTCTTTTTTTTGCGTTTGCGATTGCGTGAATCCATGGAACGTCCTTGCGTTATAAGCAGGGTCTTATTTTCGGGGTATTCAAAACCACTGCTGAAACTGCCAGACATAAGATATACTTTTCCGCTTTCAAAAACTGTATTATTATTGCATATACTACATGAAATGTTATTTTTTTGTAAATCATCGCAAATGATATGCAAAGTTTTTTCGCTTCCTGCACAGAGAATTATTTTATAATTGCGTTTTGTGAAATCCTGCAAGTCTTTTGTAAGCTGTTTCATTTCACCACTCCATACAGAAGTTTGAATTGCGTCAAATCTGATGAGTCTATGGAAATCTATCCGTTCGCCTCCTTGCATAAAGTTACTCATATACAAACAAACGTAATTATTGAGAAAATCTTGTATTTGTGGAAGTTCCAATATATAATTGTCCAGTCCTTTGCAAAGTTGTCCGTCTTCCATAAGGATTTTAATATCTTCATTATGATGCATTGTAATGCCTGATATATTATCCATAATTGATGAATAGTCACTTAAAAATACAATTCCGTCCACATAATCAAAAACAGTTTCTGGTTTTGTATATACAAGAGGATAATATTTTTGAATATATGCCAGTTGTTCTCCAGCTTTAAGTCGTTCAATATCTTTATTAAGTTTATCGAATACGATAGCTGAATGTTTTCCATGTACTTTTTTTGCAAGATTTGAAATTTTGTCTGCAAGCTGGTTATTATCAAAGAGTATTTCACAGGCTGGCGGAATTTTAATGCTTTTAATATTTTCAGAACGGCGTTGTGAATCGGTTTCAAAATACGCTATTGTATCAATTTCATCTCCCCAAAGCTCTATACGAATAGGCTTGTTTGCCTGAACAGGAAAAATATCTATTATTGAACCCCTTACTGCAAATTGTGACGCCCCTTCTACTTTATCACAACGATGATATCCATTTGAAATAAGTTTGTTTATAAAATCAGCTGTATTTATTTCCTGACCTGTAAATAACTCGATTGTTGAAGAAATTAGTTCGTTTTTGGGAATTGTCGGTTGCATTACAGCCTCTGCACTTGCACATATTACTCCGGAATTACGCTCAAGTATTTTTGAAAGTGCAGATATACGCATATATTCATATTCATGATTAACTGTATCCACAGAAGTAAAGACCAATTCTTTTGATGGAAGTAATACAGCTGTTTCAGTTCCTGACATCATGTTGATATCTTCACATATTTTGCGTGCTTCTGCTTCTGAACCTGTTATTACAAGATTTATTTTATTATCAGTCAGGGAATATACCAGATTCGCTCTGTGTATATGGGAAAGACCTGTAATTGATACAGGTGATATTTTTTTATCAATGGTTTCACGGATACTCTTATATCCTGAAAGTTCTTTGAATAAGTCACTGAAAAAATTCATATTTATGTCTCCAATCAGGGAATTTTTGTTCTTAGTTATATTTATTCATTGCTTCATCTGTTTTTTTCTGAACCATAAGTTTTATACTCTCACAGGCGTTCTGAGCGGAAGTTTTCATCTTTTCAATGTCGTCCGGACGGAATTTGCCAAGTACCCATTTAGCAAGGTCATAATCAGGGTGAGGCTTTTTACCAACACCTATTTTTATACGTTCAAAATCGTCTCTGCCTGTAAGGTCTATAATACTTCTTAAACCATTGTGTCCACCATGACTGCCTTTGCGTCTTATGCGGATTTTGCCACAATCAAGTGAAATGTCATCACATACTACAATTAATTTATCAATGTCAAGTTTATAGAATTCCATTGCCTGAACAATTGATTCACCACTATTATTCATGTAAGTAGTCGGTTTTAGTAAAAGACATTTAATTCCATTTATTGTTATTTCGGCTGTCTTACCCTTGAAACGCAGGCGGTTTATTTCCGTGCCATATTGTTCTGCCAGTGTGTCAACAACATTAAATCCTGCATTATGACGTGTATTGTCATATTGCATACCAGGATTGCCAAGACCAGCTATTATATATTCCGGTTTACCTGTCGCAGGCTGTGATTGTGAAATTTTATCAAATACATCAAAAATACTCATATTTTAATTCCTGTTACTTCAAATA
>CAZTUV010000081.1:0-9058 GCA_964616595.1 uncultured Alistipes sp. | reverse complement strand
ATTATAAAGTAAAGGAGGGTAAAACAAAATGGGTGAATTTACAAATATGCTTCATGATGAATTCATTTCACCACTATTCAAGATTTCGTTTTACACTGTATTATTTCTGTTTGGTATAAGCATAGGAAGCTTTTTAAACGTTGTAATATTAAGACTTCCACGCAATGAATCTTTAATCAAGCGTTCATCACACTGCATGACATGTGGAACAAAAATACGTGCCAGAGATTTGATACCTGTATTCAGCTGGATTGCACTCAAGGGCAAATGCCATAGCTGTGGAGAAAAGATTTCTCCAAGATATCCTGTTGTTGAAAGTCTTAACGGATTTCTTTTTGTATTAACATTCTGGGTTCTCGACATTAATGCTGAATCCATAATAACCTGTATTCTTATGTCGCTTCTGGTAATCGTAGGATTTATGGACTGGGATACTATGGAAATTGATGAAAGAATACTTGGATTGATAGCATTGCTTGCGATTCCGTCATATATTTTCACTAATCAAGCAACCATTGAACAGCGTATTATTGGTGCATTGATAATAAGTGTACCATTTTTCATCATTGGAGAAATAAGCCGTATTTTCATAAAAAAGAAATTTGGAGAAGATTTCCGTGCTATTGAACTTGGAGATACACTTTTAATGATTGTAGCAGGTGCTTATCTCGGAACAAAAGCTATTATCGTTTCAGCATTTCTTGGAATTATAATTGGTGCTATTGCCGGATTAATTAATAAAGTTATTTCAGGCGAATCAAAATTTGCATTCGGGCCTTTTTTATCGATTGGCATAGCAATAGGAGCTTTATGGGGAAATGGAATTGCACAGTGGTACATAAATTTACTGACTGCCCCGATTCAGTAAAAGTCAAAAAATATTACAGGCAGCAGCATATAGACTACTGCCTGTTTTTTTTATTAATTTTCAGGGATAGTATAAATTATATAGATATCATTTCCGTCTGTTTTTTGGATATAATCAAAGTAACCTGTTGCAATATAAGGATTTGATTCATAAACAACTTCACCCTCATCATTGGTAACTGGATTTGTATGAGTATATGTACCAACGCCGTCAAAGCCATTGCGTCTTTCAGGGCAATAGCCAAGACTGGCACGGTTTTTGTCACCAAAAGCAGAATTGATGTTCATCAAAGCAAGAGAAGCATTAGCGGAAGCATAAGGAGAAACAAACAATTCTTCCGAATCTACCGTCTGACGATAAATGTAGTTATCACTTGCATCTTTGTCGTTCTTATATGTTGTAAAAGTAAATGTAAACATATTCTGTCCAAAAGCATGGTCAGCCACTTCAGAAATACGACCGAAATAGTGTTCATTTTTCTTTGAACCCAATTCAGAAGGGAGTAAAGATTTAGATACATCATTAGCGGCACTCATTTCGTTATAGCCAAGAGTGACAAACATTGAATAATCCTTATAATAGACTTCATTAATAACTTTTTTATCCTCATAAGTCGGAGTACCGATAATCATAGCATTTACTCTGTCAGGGTTCATAGGGTCTGTATAAGTCCATGTAGGAACAGGAGTACTTGTATCCCATGTTTTGTAGGTATAACCTGCCTGAACATCATAAAGGCTTTCTGTTATCTGACCGTCTGAAAAAGTACCGTCCGAGTCATTATGAATAGTCATTACATGTACACCAACTCTTACTGGCTGGTCATTTGAATCAACTCTGTTAGTATAATAATCATCAACGAAATTTATAACTGCCTGTTTTTCATCGAAAGAACTATCGCAACCACTATATACATCCATAGCATTTGCATAACGCAGAGTTCCTTCAAAATAACGCTTTACATTGTCGACAGCGGCTGAATTTGATTCCTGAAGTGATGCACCCTTCATCATTTTGTTTACGGGGTCAAGGAATCTTAAAGCACCGAGCATAATCAGACCAAAAACTGCCATAACAACTATAAGTTCAACAAGTGTAAAGCCCTTGAGATTTTTTTTGCTTTTCATGCTATACCTCCTATGGCTTTATGTAGACAAACTTAAAGTGTTTTGATATATTGCCATCATAAATAGGTTCACCATCAGCATCAACTGAACCAGTATCTGTAAGTTCCTCATTAGTGCTGTAAAGTTTACCTTTTACGTCAACGCTGTCGCCATTTGCAGAAACTGTTATGTTATATTCCTCTTCAACAAGTTTTCCTTTACCAGCCGAACCAACGCCCCTGTCTCTGTCCTGAACTTCAGCAACAGGAGATTCAGTAGCAATCTTCTGGTTTTTAGCTTTAGTATCTTTTCTGTAATTATCAACCGTAACGCCTATTGTTGTAAGCAGAAGTGCAAGTACTGCCATAACAGCAATTGAAATAATAACTTCAACAAGAGTCATGCCACGTTTTTTACATGATTTTTTATTTTCATTATTCATAGCACACCTCCGTTAAAATCCTTCATAATAAGTAACAACAAACTTCAGGTCATCAGCACCAGTAGGCTTAATAATCATTCCGCCACCACTATTACTTCTTGGAACATAGAGGAAGTCCCAGTTATTTCCGGCACTTACAAGTTCACCGACGTTAAGAGTACCGATTACACCAATACGTCTGTTTCCTCTGTCAGAAAGGTCTAAAAGGTCCTGACCGTTATAATAGATGTTATTAGCTGTAAAGCGTGCAACGTCCTGTATACCGAACTTCATGTAAGGAGCTTCAATTGATGCAGTAACTATACCCATATTATTAATTTGTATATTTGGGCTAGTTTCACCCTCAGCAGGTTTGCGTGAGTATATTGTTATTCTTGGGCATTCAAGTTCTTTAGCACCACTGATTTTATTTACATTATCGTAAATATTAATCTGATAGGTATCACTTGAATGGAAAAGTGCCTCATCATAAGTTTTTGTAATAATTGCACAACCGTTACCATTCATAGAAACCTGACCTTCAACGAATATTTTCAATTCGCCTGAACCTGTTGTATCATCATATACAATTCTTGAACCATTTGACATATTGAATGATGAATCAAGTTTTACCCAAGTATCACTTGAAGTTGCTTCAATTATAATGTCTTTTCCGCTAAAGTTTCCTTTAAGTGTACAATCGCCTGTTACACGTATAGAGCTACCGCCAAATGAATCAGTAATTATTTGTGCATCTGTTTTAAGTTTTGTAGGGTCGCTGCTATCCGCTGGAATTTCGGTAATAGCAGATGTACCAAAGTTGTAATCCGTTTCAATTTCGTCAACGGTTCTTATAATCTTTGAATCAGATGCAGGAGTACCGTCACCGATTTCCTCAAAGCCAAGGATTACAGTTTTTTCTGCTTTTCTCGGATAGATAACTCCGTCATGCATACTTTTATACAAAGAAGTAGGGTCAATAGTCTTGCTGTTATTGTATGAATAACCAGATACTTCATATGTATCGTTTTCGTTTTTAGTAACAGAACCGTCATCTCTGTTAATCCAAGTAATTTCATCATAAGTCATTGTAACGGTGTTTTCATCTTCACCGAGAGACCACATTTCCTGAATTACAAAATCAGGATTTACAGTTGTTCCATAACCAAAGTCATATACATTGTTGTCGATAATTCCGTCACCGTCCGAATCCGGAATACCATATTCAGTTATTGCATCTTTATTAAGCCATGCATAAGGAATACCCTGTGACCAGCCTCCACGATTAATAGCTACATTTTTAACAAGAACAGCGTTATAAGTTTCTGTATGTTCTTCATAGAGTTCCTGAGAATTATCAGCAGTCATTTTCTTTGCACCGGTAACAGAAGTAATCTTGCTACCCATAGCAGAATCTGCTGCAATGTATCCAGTAACATTCATTTCGCCGTCGCAATTGAGAGTACCTCCGACTATAACATCACCACTTACATCAAGTTTAGCACCATTTTTAATAGTAAGGTCACGGTCGACAAGCAAATCGCCTTCGATTTTAACAATACCCTCTACCTGAACACTTCCCTTACTACAGAAATTTCCGCTAATATCATAAGGAAGGTCTTCAGTCTGATTAATAACAGAATCGGAGAATTTATAGAGTTTTGTACCACCGCCATTACCAGTAAGTACAGATGTTTCATTTTCGTCCTGACAATATATGTCTGCAAATATTGAAGATGGATTATTGGTATATTGTCTGAATCTTCCGACAAAAATGTTAAGAGGGAGATAATCCTTACCTAATGTAATACCCTCATTGAGTGACAATTCGCCATCAACATATATATATGGAATTTCATTGAATTGTTGAACTGCACGATTTTTTCTTGCGTTGTATTCTTCATCGCTTTCGCCGGGATTTCTTGAAAAATTATCAGTAACATTTACATTTGATGAAGAAATATCAAAAGAATTGCTTATAGTCATGTTGCCCCAGATTGCCATACCAGTGCTCTTAGTAGGAATAATAAGCTGTGAGTGGTTTCCGATATAGAAATTACCATTTATAACAGTAGGAGCTTCAAATGTCTGATTATTCTGTGGTGAAAAAGTAGGAATCGTTGTACCAAATGCTCTGCCGATATCATTGTATACATTATAACCTTCCTTACCATTCGGAAGAGTTTCTAAAGCCGTACCTTCCGGAACATTAAGGTAAAGTCTCTGGTCAAGAGTAACATCACCTAAAATAGGGTGTGTTACTCCTGTATAGAATCTTTTTCCTTTTTCCATACCGATACCAAGATATGTACCACCGAATGAGTTAGTATGGTTACCAAGGCTGGCACTACCGACAGTTACGAAACCGCCGCCGCCACTAGAACTATTTACATTTTCAGGAGGATTTTTAAGAAGATAAGCTGTTACAGTTTTAGTTTCTCCAGCATACAGTACTTCTGCTGAAACTGAAAGAAGGTCTTTGTCAATCCATTTATTTTTTTCTGAATCAAAGAATTTCTGAGAACCTTCATATTTAACAACCGCACTCTGTACGCTACCCATACCACTAACGGAAGAATCAAGTTCAACGTTTACAGTAAGAGTAGAATTTGTAGAACTTACAGCCCCTACTGACTGTGCGAAATCCTCATCCTGTCCTATTGCCGCAAGAATACCATCAATAGCGGCTCTTGCGGTATAGTTTGCCTGTGATGATGAATAGGATTTTTGAGCTCTGTTATTTGCAGCAGTTGCAAGAACCAAAGTACTTGTAAGAAATACTATCAACAGGGACATTACCGATACTACTGTAAATAGTACCGCACCCTTAAAACTTCGTTTTTTCTCAGTTTTCATAAATTACCGCCTTTCAAATAGCACAGAGAACATTAATCAACATTTTCTGTATTTGGCTTTGGCATATCATAAACTGAATATAAACTTATTACGATTTGTATTGAAGATGTGTTTGAATTATCAATAGTAATTGTTTCCGGTGCTTGTGCTGGTACTGGAGTTTCTGCGTCAGCATTGTTATCAACTGGCTGTTCTGCATTTTCATCAGTAACTGTTTCTTCAGCAGGAGTCTGCTGGGAGTTTTCTTCTGCACTGTCTGCTCCAAATGAGTAATCTGTAATGCTGACCTGATTTACAATCATAGTTTTTTCAAGGTCTTTTACTGCCTGAAGATAAGCCCAGAGAGCTTCCTTTGTACCGGTAACTTTTACACCATATTGTGTCTGGACAACTGTTTCAACGTTTCTTTGTGAAAGTGCTGTACTTTCAGCGAGCAATTCATTTTGAGCCTCTGAATATTCGCCATTAAGGTCTGCCATGCTAAGCATATCTGATGCAAGTACACTTGTATCATCATCGTAATAATAATCCAGTGATGCTTCTTTAGGTGAAGTCACTTCAAGGTTATCAATACGCACGCCACTTTCTTCTGCATAGTACTGCATATACTTATCGAGTTTAGTAACAGTATTTACATCTCCGAGCGGGATAAAATCTGCTGTAAGTTTAGCTGTTTCCTCATAAGTTTCATTTATATTATCCTTAAGAGGTTCAATTTTAGCGATTCTTGCCTCAAGGTCAGCTTGTTCTTCCTGTTTGGTAGCAAGAGTAGCCTTATCCATTTTTATATCTTCATTCTTTGGTTTAATCAAAAGAACAAATCCGACAATCAAGATAATAACTGCAAGTATTATACCGAGTATTACCTTATCTCTGTAATTCAGTTTCATTTTCAATCAGCCTCCTTATTCTGCTGTTGTTTCTTCTTCAACAGGGTGATAGGCACTCTGTTCACCAGTAAGACCTATTTTCAATTCAAACTTTACAATTGTTTTAGTTTCAGGTTCTGCACCTTCAACGCCACTTGATTCCTGAATTTCAGAAGTACTATATCCTGAATATGATATAGTATCAAATACATCTTCTGCAATGATATTATCCACAAGTTCCGCAGGAAGTTCCTGATATGCGGTTGAAGTAGCATCGCACTGAATTGTAAAGGATATTATACCATCATTATAGTTATGAGGTGAAAGAATTTTAGCACCTGTAACGCCAAGTTCCGATGCAGTTTCAGAGAGGATATTATCGATAAGGTCGTACTTATCGCCATCAATAACAGGTTGTGAATAAAAAGCATCATGAGCGTTTACCATGCTTGTATTGTAAGCATCGACTTTTTCTTTCATTTCTTCAAGTCTGGTAAGGTATTTAATTTTGGAAGCTGTTTCAGGGCTATCTATGAAGTCCTGACAAACCTGAATATCATCTTGGATTCCATTGTCTTTTATTGTAAGACCGCCCCATACAGCACCTACTACCACTGCCGAAACTGCTACTGAAACAAGCATGAAAATATCTCCTGCCTTATCGTTTCCGGCTCTGCTTCTTACAACGGAACTGAAATCGCCTTCAAGAAGATTAAGTTTTTCCTTATCCTTATCTCTCTTGAACATAGCACCGATAGCGTTAGCATAAAGTGAAAATTCAAGATTTTCATGGCCATGAATCTGTGGTGGAACATTAATAAGATTTGTATTAAGGTCAAGTTTTTCAAGTTCATCAGTAAGTCTTACATAATCATGTGTATCGCCATATAAAATGATATTTTCAATAGTTTCACCAGTATTACGACTTCTCTGGAACTGAAGCATACGGAAGATATTTTCGTTTACAGCCTCAAATACATAATCGTCTGAATAATCATAGTCAGCTGGGTCGATTGATGCAAAACGAGAGAATGAAAGTTGATTTTCTTCATAGAGGTTAAGTGAAATGAAGTTATTATCAATCTGAACAGCAAGCAAAGGCATTTTTGACTGAATTTTTGTATCTGCAAGAAGAACCTTTGTAATGCAGTTACAGCCAATCATTACAGATTTAAGTGAAATGCCAAGAAGTTTAAACATTTCTCGGTAGCTGTTAACGATTTCATAAGGGCAAGCTGTTGCGAGTACTTTATATGTATCATTTTCGCTTTCGCCAACAATAGTATATGAAACACTGTAAATATCATCAAGACTAAGTTCAGTAAGCATTTGTTGCTTTACAGTCTTTTGCATATCTGTAATTTTAACTTTTGGAACTTCAAGTTCCTTAAATATTGTAAGGTTTGAGGAAATACTTACAATAGCCTCCTTGTCAGGCATCTTGTTTTTCTTAATAGCACCATTAATAAGGGTAGCAACATTAGGCACGTCTTTAATATGACCATTAACTATAAGTTCCTCATCGATGTCAATTGAAACAGCGGCACTAATTTTAATTTTACCGTTACTTTCAGCACCTTTGACTACTCGTATATTTCTGTCAGTAATATCAAATGAAAGCATTTGTCTTTTCCACCTTTCCGTGAATTATTCGTTTTCGATAGATTCAAATGAACCATAAAGTGCAGGATAAATACCACATACAACAAGACCGATAATTACAGCCATGAAAATAAGAAGAATAGGTTCTACCATACTTACAAGACGCTGTACAGCTGCATCTGATTCTTCTTCATAGTAATCAGAAGTTTTTTCAAGAATGGAGTCCAGAGCACCGGATTCTTCACCAACGAAAAGAATGGAGCAGAACATATTTTCAAAAAGTTCAGACCTTGTAATAGCATTTGAAAGTGTTTCACCTTGTTTTACTTCATCAACGACTTCAATGAACTTCTCATCAACATAGGTGTTACCGAGTACAGCAGATGCTCTTTCAAGACATTCAACCATAGGGATACCACTTGAATAAAGTGATGAAAGTGTACGTGCAAAACGACCTGTATATATCTTAGTTATAAGAGGGCCGAATCCGGGGCCTTTCATAATAAGACGGTCAAATTTCAGTCTTATACTCGGAACTTTAAGAGCGTATCTTATTCCAAAGAAAAGAGCTGCTGCAACAGCGATAAGTATGTACCATTTAGTCTGAATAACATCTGAAATAGCCGCCATCATTTTTGTAAGAGCAGGCATAGTATCAGGGTCTTCGTACATATCAATAAATGTTGGCATGATAAATGCAAAAAGGAAGATAACAATAACAACGCAAAGTACAAGAAGTATTATCGGGTAGACCATAGCACTTTTTACAGTATTTTTAAGTTTACCCTCTTTGTTGTAATGGTCTGCCATACGTGTCATAATAACGTCCAGAGAACCACTGGATTCGCCTGCACCAACCATTGAAATAAGGAAATCCGGAAATGAGCCTGCATGCATTTCAAGAGTTGAAGAAAAAGATTCACCTTTCTGAACATTTTCATAAATGTCCTGCCATATAGCCTTACCTTTTTCATTTTCCTGTTCATTTTTAAGGATATCAATTGCCTTTACAAGGGTCAGACCAGAAGTAAGCATAGCACTCAGCTGTCGGCAGCAGAATGTAAGTTCTTTGGTATTAAACTTGTAAATAGATTTTTTGTTGGTTGAATCGCCTTCCGTAAAGTCCTTTATATACAGACCACGTTCTTTAGCTTTTTCAAGGAACTCCTGTTCATTTTCAGCGTTAATAGTACCTTTTTGCTGTTTACCACGTGCATCTTGTGCGACATAGGAAAAACTCTTCATAAAACCACCTCCATAGAATAAATTTATAAATTAAGGATAATATGCCACCTTAATAATAACAATTATAACATTTTGCAAATTATATTTCAAT
>CAZTUV010000080.1:0-9271 GCA_964616595.1 uncultured Alistipes sp. | reverse complement strand
AAAGGGCTTGCAAGGATATTGAACAGGAAACACCTGATTTTGATTTGAATGAAGATTTTGCGACAGTTCGTACGGGAGGAGAAACGTGTACTATAAAGATTCCTCTTTCCGAAAGTAAATGTACTTGCATATCAAGGGGAATATGCCGTCATATAGTGGGAGCGGTAATAACTCTTAGAAACAATATAAATATAGAAGATATTGAAATCACAAAAGTTCCGGAAAATGTACAAACTTTACCAACAAAAATTGTTGCAGAAGAAACCCCGGAGAAAAATTTATCTGAACGTGAAATTATTAAAATTCATGACTGTGTAAGACAATGTTTTGAAATTTTAGGTAATATATTAAAATATGGTCTTGTACGTATTAATGAAAGTATTCCGGATATGTTAGAGGCATCAGCAGTCAGATGTCATTCCCTTAAAATGGCAGATGCTGAAAAAGCTATTCGTGAAATCGGAAGCAGATTATCGGATTGCATGGAAAGACGTGCATCTTTTAATACAGAGAACTTTATAAATGAGTTATCTTATTGTATAAATCTTCTTAGTAAACTTACTAGTAGTGATTTAAAGTCTGAACAACTGGGCAGTTTCCGTCAGACTTATGTAAAATATGGAAAAAAACTTACTATTCTTCCAATAGGACAAAGAAGTGTTAACGGGGATTATAAAGGAGAAATATATTATTTTCTTAATATAGATGCCAATGCTGAACAAAGATTCCTTTCGCTGTCTGATGTAAGACCGGCTTTTTATGATAATAAACAGAAGTATTTTCAGGGTAACAGCTTTGTATGGGGAATGAACACTCCTATAAAAAATATGATGCATTCGGAAATGGTTCTTATAAATGCAAAAATAAGTCAGGGTAAGCTTTCTGCATCTCAGGAAACAACGGTTTTATCATCATATGAGGCAAAGGTTGATTGCGATGAAGTAAGGGATTTGATTTATACTGATTTTAGAAAACTTGCAGTTGAGATTTCTGAAAAAAATCCTCAGTCCGAACTTGATAAATTGTGTTTTGTACAGCCTGAAAAATGCATTGAAAGCAGTTTTGACAAATATTCACAATGCCAGACTTTTACAGTTGAGGATATTAAGGGCAACAGGATTTCAGTTAAGGCAAAGTATTCATCAGAAAACAGAGAGTTTATAGATTTGCTTGAAAGTATCGGCAAAAAAATGCTTGATAATCCTAAAAAGAATTATGTTTTTCTGGCAACTGCCTATATAAATAATGGTAAACTTACTCTTTTTCCTATAGAAGTATACGACTTTATCAAAAAGAAATATGACGAACCATATGAACTCCCTGACAAATACAGCAATATACAAGTTTCGGCGGTGTATGCTGAAAAAATACTTGATTTCTTTACGGAAGTAACGGATAGTATTTCAGTAATAGTCCGCAGTGGATTGCAGTCTGATATTAAAAATGACCATAAACTTGAAAATATGGCTTTTAATTACGGATTAAAAGGTTTAAGCAGTCTTATATGTGACTTTATGGAAAGTGCATCATCTTATCGCCACAGTATGAATGATGACTGTACAGAAGTTCTTATGAAAATGCATCTTGTACTGAATTATATACAGCAGGGAAGAAAACGCCTTGCAGTAATCACATCACTATCAAATATGAAAGGAAATAATTAATTATGCTTTATTCACAGAATCATCAGAGTTTTCCGAAACTCTCAAAAGCAATGGAGAATTATGGCGTTGAAGATGCTGTAATAACTCTTGCTCTTGAATATCTCGATATTTCAAAAGAAAGAAATAATTCTCTTCTTGAAAGAATACCTGTTCAGTCATATGTTAATGTCTGGTTCAAAAAGGAGAATTTTTCAAATGCTGTAAAGCGTGAAATCATCTCCCAGAATAATTCTGAACTTAATGAACGCTATATACTGTTAATGCAGGCAATTTACATGGAAAACAGCGGTGAATTTATAAATTTTATATATGATATTTGGGGCGATTTGGGAAAGCATGACAAGGAAATTATAGAAATTTTACAATCAAGATACGGAGACAAGGCAAAAGCTTGTTGGTGTGCTATATTTGTGATGTATTTTAACAATAAATATAATTCCTTCAGAAATGATTATATAAATCCACAAGTTTGTATAGATGCTGTTGACTTTGCAGCGAATCCACGTGTAAAAGTATTATTTTGTGCATTGGCACTCAATATAACAGAGATTCCCAAAAACAGAAGTCTTATGGAAAAGCTTTTTACTAAGCCAAAAGAAAATCCTGTCGTTGCCAAAGCTCTTGAATATATATCTGATTTTGCAAAAGTTAATTCTGATATTGAAGTTCAGGTTGCATTAGCAGAGGGTTCATATTTTTCAGATGAAATGAAACAGCAATTTATAGCAAGTTTTAATAAAGCAAATAGTTATAATATTATTTGCTATGCTTTTAATAGATTAGTAAATCATAATAGAATTCCTAATCTCATTTCTGAAATTCCTGAATGTGTGAACTCTAAATACATAAGGGATATTGTTAATGATTTAGGTGTTTCAAGATTAAAAGAACATTTAAGTTTGCTTGCAGTCAAGTATACTGATGAATATATTACTGCAATGAATTCTATTTCTGATGTATCAATTTCAAAGCAAATGGAAGATATTATTATAGAATCAAATCCAAAGTATATAGCTAAAGAAAATGCCCTAAAAGAAAAAACGAGATTAAGGATTTCTAAATCTGTGGCAGATTGTTTTCCGAATAACCAGGAACAAATACGTAAGTATCTTATGGGAAGTATTAAATTCCAAGATATAACAAATTTAGAAAGCGGAAATCGAGGATATAAAAGAGACTTGAACTATATAACAGCTTATGGTATTGATGACTTTTCTAAACGTTTAGTTACTATCTGCACATTTATTGATGTATATGATGTGTTTTATATAATGAATGTTGATATTGGATTTGATATAAATAAAAAATCTGAACAGTATATTGATATGCTTCTTGAGCAGGGAGTAAGTCCGACAGTTATTATTGAAAGATTAGGAATAATTATTGAAAGTTCATACGATATAAGTAATAAGTCTATGGTATTTTCAAAGGCTGTCGCTGAACGTATTGAAAAATTTGAAGATGCAGAAGTTAAAAATATGAATGTTACTTCAAGGTGGATATATCTTACAGCACTCGGAACAGCTGACAGAAACAAGTATAAATCACAAATTCTTGCAATGGCAGGCGATACAAGCAAGAAAATTAAAGAGGCATTGACTGGAATTATTTCTATACATTGGCATGATGATATTGTTGAACTTCTGCAAGCTAAAAAAGTAGGTTTTCGTGAACTTGCTATATCAGTTATCGAAAAAAACAATGACGGAACATTCAAAGAAGAACTTGAAAAAGCATTTGAAAAGGAAAAATCCGAAAAGCTTAAAAATCGTATAGCTGGACTTATTGGCTTAGTTGTTGAAAGTACTGAACAATCAGCAGATGTTAATATATTTACCAGTTTTGTTAAAGGTCAGAAAGCTAAAAAAATTGCGTGGCTCTTTGAACAGCCTTATAAAACATTAAATTTCAATGACGGAAAAGAAGTTCCGGAGGATTATCTGAAAGCACTTATTATACTTTATTCTGATATGCCGTCGATTGCTATAAATAAAACTGCTGTTGGATTTGCTGAAAAAATAAATCCCCGTGACCTTAATGATTTTACTGTTGAAGTATTTCGCCGTTGGGTAGCAAAAGGGGCAACTGCTAAAACTAAATGGGTTATGTGGTTCTGTGGAGTTCATGGCGGTCATGGAATGATTGAAACCCTCATGAGTTACATTAAAGAATGGTCAGAACATTCAAGAGGAGCAATAGCTTCCGAGGCTGTTTATGCCATGGCTGTAAACGGCAGTTCCGAGGCTCTTATGAACGTTGACGGAATTTCACGCAAATTCAAGCATAAGCAGGTACGCAGTTCTGCAAATAAGGCTCTTGAAAAAGCTTCAGAACTTTTAGGAATAACCAAGGAGGAATTATCGGACAAAATTGTTCCTGATATGAATTTTGATGAAAAAATGTGCAGAACTTTCGATTACGGAAATCGGAAATTCAATGTATATCTTACTCCGAACCTTGAAATAGAGATTTACAATGGTGAAAAGAAAGTTAAGAATATGCCCAAGCCTGGAGTTAATGATGATAAGGAACTTGCCATACAATCATACAATGATTTTAAGATTATGAAAAAACAAATTAAAACTGTTGCTGAAAGTCAAAAACAGCGTCTTGAGTACGTTCTTATGTGCGACAGGAGGTGGACTTGCGAAAACTGGAAAAATCTTTTTGTAAAAAATCCCATTATGCATTGTTTTGCGATAGGTCTTATATGGGGTATTTATGAGGGGTCTGAACTGAAAGAAAGTTTCAGATACATGGACGACGGAAGTTTCACAAACATTGAGGAAGATGAAATACAACTTCCTGAAAATGCATCAATCGGACTTGTACACCCTATCGAACTCTCTGAAGAACAGAAAAATACATGGATTGAACAGCTTTCAGATTATGAAATAACTCAACCGTTCAATCAGTTGGCAAGAAAGTGTTTCAAACCTACTCCGGAAGAACTCAATATGGATAAAATAACACGTTTTGATGGAATAAGTATAGGTAATTATACTTTGAGGAGCAAACTTACAAAACAAGGCTGGTCAACTGGTACGCCTTTGGACGCTGGATTCTTTGAAGAATTTGAACGTAATGATATTTTAAGATGTGTGAAAAATTCTGACGGTACAACTTCTTATGAAGGTTATTATACAAAAATAGGATTCGATGGAATGGGCATTGATTACATGGAGGCAGAAGATGTTAATCTTGGAGAACTTGTTTTTAAGAACTATAATGCAGGCTATAAAGATAATAATCTGAAAATTAAAGACGTAAATTTACGATATTTCAGCGAAATAATAATGCAGTTGACTCTTTTAGGAAATGCTGAATAATCAGGAGGTAATATTATGGAAAATGTTTCAATTAAACCACCCGTTGAAGTTCGATATGCTAATGAACTTGCTTTGCTTGCAAAATATGATACGGGAAAACGTCCGGAAAACTGGAAACTTTCTCCTAAAGCAGTCAGAACATTTATTCTTGGTGGTAAAATTAAAACCAATGATGGTGTTAAAGAAATTTCAAGAAAGTTTTATGGAAATGATGCATTGGTCGAACGCTGTATAATTACACTTGCCGGAAATCGTGGCCTTATGCTAGTTGGCGAACCTGGAACAGCCAAAACTATGTTGTCAGAACTTCTTTCAGCTGCTTGTTGCGGGACAAGTACAAATACTGTACAGGGAACGGCAGGAACTACTGAAGATATGATTAAATACAGTTGGAATTATGCATTATTACTTTCAAAAGGGCCTTGTCGTGAAGCTCTTGTCCCATCTCCTTTGCTTGTCGGTATGGAAAAGGGAATATTTGCACGCTTTGAGGAAATAACCCGTACTCCTGCTGAAATTCAGGATAGTCTCATTTCTGTAATGAGTGACCAGATACTTAATATTCCAGAACTTGGAGATAATGGTCTTGTTTTTGCTAAAGCCGGCTTTAATATAATTGGAACTGCCAATACCCGTGACAAGGGTGTTAATGAAATGTCAGGTGCATTGAAAAGACGTTTTAATTTTGAAACAGTAGAGCCTGTAAAAGATATTCGTCTTGAAAAAGAAATAATTATTCGTGAGGCTCAGAATCTTGCAAAAGCTGGTCATATTGATATGCCGGTTGATACGGATACGGCAGAAATTCTTGCAATTACATATCATGAATTGCGTGAGGGAATTACAGAAAAAGGAACTCATATTGATAAGCCGTCAGCTGTTATGAGTACTGCTGAAGCCGTTTCAGTATATTATCAGACGATAAGCCATGCATGGTATTATGGTGACGGAAAAGTTGACTTGGGTGTCATGACTGAAAATCTTTTGGGTGCTGTATGCAAGGAAAATAAGGACGACCTTGAAAAACTTAAGGCATATTTTCGTATTATTGCTAAAGAAAGAGGTAAGGTTGGTGGATTATGGAAGAAATATTCGGAAACATCGAATCTGTTAAAGTAGTTCCATATGACCTTGACGGAAAAGTATTATTATTTCCTGTACGTCATCATAGTCCGGTGTGTTCATATCAGCTTTTGAGAACTATTCAGGAATACCAGCCAGAGATAATCCTCATTGAAGGCCCTGAAAATGCTAATAATCTTATTTCGATATTAACAGACGATAAGACTAAACCACCTGTTTCTATATACTATTATTATAAAGATTCCAAGAAACTTATAAACGAAAAAGGTGAAGATTATAAATGTTATTATCCGTTTTTATATTCATCACCAGAGTATAATGCCGTTAAACAGGCCAAAGCTATGGAAATACCTGCTGAATTTATAGATTTGCCATATTGTGACATTCTTATAAATACTGCTGAACAAAAAGGTTTGCGAAAAGACTCGGATAAACATAGTTATGCAGATGATACACATTTTACACAAGGTGAATTTTATCAAAAACTTTGTGATGAAACTAATTTGCGTAGTTTTGATGAATTCTGGGAAAAATATTTTGAAATAAATGGTCTTTATCTTACTCCTGAGCAGTTTGTAAAACAAATACATACTTATTGTGGAATTGTTCGTGCAGAAACATCACCAGAAGAAATGAAAGACGATGGAACATATGCCCGTGAAAATCATATGGCTAAAAGAATTTTGGAAGCTATGGAAAAATATAATAAAATTCTTGTAGTTACAGGTGGATTTCATAGTATGGGAATTTACGAACTTCTTGAATCAAAGAATATAAAAGTTTCTAAACTCCATAAAATTCCTGCAAATATGCATGGCTGTTATCCTATGGCATATTCGTATGAAGCATCAGACGCTTTACATGGTTATGCATCGGGAATGAGTTTTCCTTATTTTTACGATACTATATTTAGGAAACTTATTGATAGTAATTCGCCTGAAAATATATATGATAATGTTGTTCTTGACTTTTTGGTTAAAACAGCCAAACAAACCAATAAAAAAGATATTCCTGTATCCATAGCGGATATAACTTCCGCCAAAACTTTAATGGACGGACTTTCAGCACTAAGAAATTCTCATCAGTCAGGAATTTATGAACTCTTTGATGCTGTAACAAGCACATTTATAAAAGGCGAAAAAACTTTATCTTCCAGTTTACCTTTAGATATCCTGAGGAATTTTGCAACAGGTTCAGATATAGGCTTTATAGGTAATAAAACTCATATTCCTCCGTTGATATTGGATTTTGAAGAACAGTGCAGAAAATTCCGTTTAAAGATTGATAACGCCAGTCCTGATAATATTGAAATTCCACTTTTCACTACTCAAAAAGGTATGGAACTTAGTCGTTTTATGCATAGAATGGATTTTCTTCAGACAGGATTCGCCAAGATGTGTAAAGGTCCTGACCTTCATAATAATAAGGGAAGAAGTCGTGTACGTGAAGAATGGCGTTATGAACGTTCCCCACACGTTGATTCTTCGCTTATCGACCATACTACTGATGGATTTACAATTGTTGAAGCGTGTACTACTATGGCTGTCCGCAAACTTCATAGTGAGATTAATTGCGAAACATCAGCCAGAATTGCAGTAGACTGTTTCCTTATGGGAATACCTATGATGAAATCGGAAATTGAACTTATTGATTCAGTACTTAATTCAGATAATGATTTCTTTTCTATCGGGAAAGGTCTTTATTATTTTGAAACACTTAATAGTTTACAAAAATTATATGATTTTTCAGATGTTTCGTCATTTAATTATATAGTCAGATGTTTTGAAAAACTTATAGTATTACTTCCGTCAATGGCTGATATTTCTTCGGATTGTGCAGATAACGTTATTTCTGTACTTAAAACTATGTATGGAATAATTGATATTATACCAGAAGAATCAGATATATTTAAGCAAACTCTTATTGCAATGACATTGGCAAATACAAAAGAACCATCAGTTTATGGTGCTGTATCCGGATTATTATATGCCATGGATTCTGCCATGCGTTCCGATGTGGAAACAGCCATGAGAGGATATCTGATGGGAAGTATTTCCGTTAAGAAACAAGGAGCAGAATTCCTTAAGGGTCTTTTTAGTACAGCAAGGGATATTATGCTCTCTGATGAATGTTTCATTAAAATGGTCGATAATCTTATAACTGAAATGGAATATGATGACTTTATGGAAATACTTCCGTCAATGAAACTTGCATTTAGTTATTTTACGCCGGCTGAAATTCAGGATACAGCAAAGGAAGTGGCAAAACTTCATAATACAGATAAAAGCAATATTTTGTCAAGACATGCTGTTGATGAAAAGATGTTTGAGTTTGGCAATGAAATTGATGCTGATATTTGTGAAATTCTTGGTTTGGAGGTTATATGATGGGAAAGCTTATTGTTATTGAGGGACTCGATGGAAGCGGAAAACAAACACAAGCTTTACTTTTAAAAAAATATCTTGAAAGTATTGGAAAATCTGTTAAATTGATATCGTTTCCAAATTATAATAGTTCTTCATCAGCTCTGGTTAAAATGTATCTTGCAGGAGAATTTGGAAAAAATGCAGATTCTGTAAATCCTTATGCTGCATCATCATTTTATGCGGTAGACAGGTTTGCAAGCTTTAAAACTGATTGGCAGGAGTTTTATGAAAATGGTGGTATTGTTATTGCAGACAGGTATACTACTTCAAATGCTGTTCATCAGTGTTCAAAATTACCACAAGATGAATGGAATGACTTCTTAAATTGGCTATTTGAATTTGAATATAAATATATGGGTATTCCTGAACCGGATAATGTTATATATCTTCGTGCAGACCCTGAAATAAGTCAGAAACTTATGCTGAAACGCTATAATAGTGATGAATCCAAAAAGGATATTCATGAACGTGATGTGGAATATCTTAAACGTTCACGTATTTCAGCAGACTATTGTGCAGATACACTCGGCTGGAATGTAGTGGAATGTATACAATGTGATAGTATGCGTTCTGTTGAAGATATATCTGAAGAAGTTAAAAAACTGGTTTTGACTGATTTGTAAATGCTGGAATTTATTGCCTGTTAAATGAATAAGTAGTGTCTTATAGATATTGTATTGTATATTTTTCTTTGTAAATGGGTGAAAATTGTTGGATTTGATAAAAATAAACTGAATAAAAAAATATACTTGATTTTTATGTGTATATA
>CAZTUV010000079.1:0-9372 GCA_964616595.1 uncultured Alistipes sp. | reverse complement strand
GGTAATTTTTTTGTGGTTTTTGAAACTTTCTTTTCAGTTAAAGTTTCAGCAGTCGCATTTTCTGTCTTTGTTTTTCTGGTAGTTTTTCTCTTGGGTTTACTTTCAGCTGAAACTTCTTTTTCAGCTGGAACTTCTTCCACAATAGATTTTACCGGTTCAGCAATTATTTCCTTAACAATCACTGTTTCTTCTGCTTTTTCGGCAGGATTTACAGTTTCAACCGGAGTTTCTGCTATGGGAGTAGTTTTTACAGTTTCTGTAATCTTTACAGATTTAGAAACATTCTTTTTAGGTTTAGCCATAACAGCAACCTCCTTAAAATTACTTGTTATTTACAGCACTCTTAAGGGAAAGACCTGCCTTGAAAGCAGCAGCCTTTGAAGCAGGTGCAATCATCTTTTCCTTAGTCTGAGGATTGATAACCTGCTTTTCCTTACGGTCACGAACTTCAAAAGTTCCGAATCCAACGATAGAAACCTTTTCTCCCTTAGCGAGTTCCTCTGTAATTGTAGCGAAGATTGTGTTTACAGCTACTTCTGCGTTCTTCTTAGTAGAACCTGTCTTTGCAGCAACTGCACTAATTAATTCAGTTTTTGTCATAATAACGTCCTCCGTTAATAATATTTTACAATTTGAATTATATACTGTTTGACGCAATTTGTCAAGTAAATATAAAAAAAATCGCAAAACGTCCGATAGCAGGCTATATATTGGGAAAATTTTTATTGAAAACTCCCATAAAAAGTACATTTTCGCCAAAAATGCTATTATAAATATGATATGATTAAATTATAAAATAATTCATACTTAAAATATAATATCTGCCATATGACGGAGATTATATTTTATTCAGCAGATAATACACCATCACTTAATGTAATATCAATAGTATTTGAAATAATATTACCACTTATAATTTTTTTAGCAACAAGGGTTTCAATGTTTCTTTGTATAAATCTTCTTAATGGACGTGCTCCAAAATTAGGGTCATAACCACAATCAACGATATAATTTTTTGCATCATCGCTAATATTAAGCTTTATATGCCTGTCAGCGAGACGTTTTCTAAGGTCAGTCAGCATCAGGTCAACAATATTAATAATATTATCTTTTGTAAGCGGTTTATAAAATACTATTTCATCAAGCCTATTGAGAAATTCCGGACGGAACTTTGTTTTTAAGAGTGCATCAACATTTTCACGGGCCTGCTCAGAAATATCTCCATTCTGGTCGATTCCCTCCAGAATATATGGTGAACCAAGATTTGACGTTAAAATAATTATAGTATTTTTGAAATCAACAGTTCTGCCTTGTGAGTCTGTAATTCTGCCGTCATCAAGAACCTGAAGTAATATATTGAATACATCTGGGTGAGCTTTTTCAACTTCATCAAAAAGTACAACAGAATATGGTTTTCTGCGTACTGCCTCTGTAAGCTGACCACCCTCATCATAACCGACATATCCGGGAGGAGCTCCTATCAGACGACTTACACTGAACTTTTCCATATATTCACTCATATCTATGCGAATTATATTTTTTTCGTCATCAAAAAGTATTTCTGATAAAGCTTTGGCAAGTTCAGTTTTGCCGACACCAGTAGGCCCTAAGAACAAAAATGAACCAATTGGTCTGTCCGGATTCTGTATACCGGCACGTGAACGTAATATAGCCTCGCTAACTTTAGAAACTGCTTCATCTTGTCCTACAACACGTTCGTGAAGGAGTTTTTCCATATTAAGAAGTTTTTCTTTTTCTCCCTCCATAAGTTTGGAAACCGGAATACCTGTCCATCTGCATACAATTTTAGCTATTTCATCATCTGTAACCTTATCACGTAAAAGTCTGTCATTTTCGGTATCAGATTCAGCCTTTTTTTCAAATTCGGAAAGCTGTTTCTGAAGGCTTGGAAGCTTACCATATTTAAGTTCAGCAGCCTTATTCAAATCGTATTCACGTTCAGCCTTTTCGATTTGACCATTAACCTGTTCAATTTCTTCACGTATTTTCTGAACAGCAGAAATATCATTTTTTTCATTATCCCACTTTGCTTTCATTTCTCTGAATCTTTCACGGAGTTCTGAAAGTTCCTGTGTAATTTCTTCAAGATGTTCCTTAGAAATGCTGTCATTTTCCTTTTTAAGGGCCGCCTCTTCTATTTCAAGCTGAACTATTTTTCTTGAAATAATATCAAGTTCTGTTGGCATAGAATCCATTTCCGTACGAATTGTAGCACAAGCTTCATCAATAAGGTCAATAGCCTTATCCGGCAAAAATCTATCCGTTATATATCTGTCAGAAAGAACAGCAGCAGATATAAGGGCATTATCATGAATTTTAACACCATGAAAAACCTCATAACGTTCTTTTATTCCTCTGAGAATCGAAATAGTATCTTCTACTGTTGGCTGGTTAACCATCACTGGCTGGAAACGTCTTTCAAGTGCGGGGTCTTTTTCAATATATTGACGGTATTCGTTAAGAGTAGTTGCACCTATACAATGGAGTTCTCCTCTTGCAAGCATTGGTTTAAGAAGATTACCGGCGTCCATTGCACCATCGGATTTACCTGCTCCGACTATTGTATGAAGTTCATCAATAAAAAGCAGAATATTACCATTACTATTTTTTATTTCGTTAAGAACAGCTTTCAGACGTTCTTCAAATTCACCTCTGTATTTTGCACCAGCGACAAGAGAACCCATATCCAATGAAAAAACTTTTCTGTCTTTAAGGCTGTCCGGAACATCTCCTGCAACTATACGTAATGCAAGACCTTCAGCAATAGCAGTTTTACCGACACCAGGTTCACCGATTAAAACCGGATTATTTTTAGTTTTTCTCGACAAAATACGAATAACATTTCTTATTTCGCTGTCACGACCGATTACAGGGTCAAGTTTATTCTGACGTGCAAGTCCGACAAGTTCCTGACCATATTTTGAAAGTACGTCATAAGTTTCTTCAGGATTTTCATTTGTAACACGTGTATTTCCTCTTACAGTCATAAGAGCATTCAGAAATCCGTCACGATTTATGTTAAATGTTTTAAAAAGCTTAGAAATTTCCTTATTATTGGATTGAATAAGCGAAAGCATAAGATGTTCAACTGAAACATATTCATCTTTCATATCAGAGGCAATTTTTTCAGAATTTGTAATTACTCTGTCCAATTCAGCAGAGATTCCTATATTGTTGCTTCTTCCACCACCTGTAACTTTTGGAAGAGAATTAATTTTCTTATCTGCTTCACTTTCAAAAATATCAGAATCTATACTCATTTTCTTTAACAGCTGCGGAATAAGACCATTTTCTTGTTTAAGCAATCCACCAAGCAAATGAACAGGTTCAATAACTTGATTTGACTGCATAACAGCTATGTTTTGAGCTTTTCTGATAGCGTCCATAGATTTTTGAGTTAATTTTTCAACATTCATAATAAAACCTCCTTAATAAATAATCATTGGTTGTATATATGCCTTGTTTTTATCCCGTGAAAGTTTCCCAAGAACATGAAATTTTTCAGAATTAAAATATATTCTCCCGAAATATTTCTTTTTCTGGACAATATTCTTCAGTAAACTTTCCTGAAATCATGGTAATAAATGGAAATGTGCAATTATAACCTTTGTATTCACTTACAGCCTGTACAACTTCATCAAAACTAAGAAAATAATATTTCACATCATTCAATGCAAAAAATATAAATGGGAATCTTTTATCCATCATATATGCATTTACGGCATTAGAACGTTTTCTGCATAACAAAACTTTTTCCTTCAGCAAATCTGCTATAAGTTCTGCCGACTTACAAACACTATTATATCAAATATTCAGATATCAGTTCCTTGTACTCCATTTCTGTCATACTTTCCGGAAAGTTTTTTGGTGATAGGAAATATAGTTGCATTGACTTATTCAGATGATTAAGATAATGACTTATCGAAATACCAATATCATTACCATAAACATTAATAAGATTTCTTGTAAAACACCCTGAAGAAATATGATAAATATAAGTATCATACCCTTTTTCTGAAAGACAACGTTTTTCGAGTTCAACCCTACGCATAAAGAAATCATTAAATAGTTCTATAAGACAACTATTTTGCGTACGGATATGAACACGTAACTGTCCAATAAAATTATCCGGTTCACGTTGCAGTTCAATCTTATAATTGACTGCCGGACGGTATTTATACGACAAAGCTGTTCTAAAGGTTATCAAATAAGCAGAACCTTGTTGTTGCACTTGAAAGTTATTATTTATGCTTTTTGTAACCGAATTAAAAATTTCACGCATACGCATTTCAGGAGTAGTACAGCAAAGGTGTTCTGCAAGTATCTGGTTTATGAGATTGGAACGGCTTGTATTAAGTCTATAAGCCTGTTCATCGACAGCCTTTATAACTCTGTCCATAAGGACAAGACTGTAAACACTTTTTTTCATTTGCAATCCTCCTTTGATAAATATCATATCACTTATTATTTAATTTGTCAAGCAAATTATATAATTTTTCGCACAGTTTTCACATTTCCAATTAAAAAATATCAGACCATACAAGAGGTCTGACATTTTAAGAGAGGGTTAAAGTAAAATTCAATTTTCATAAATCTTATCATCATATCTGAAAAATACAAGGTTAATATTCATATTACCATTAAGAGTACGAAGTTCATCTATAAATTTCTTCTGGTCAATACTATTTGGAACATCAACACTATATATCAGTTCAAATAATGTTCCAAAGTTCGTAGTCTTGACACGACGAAGTTTATGGAAATTAGTATATTTATTGAGAACCGGCTCAAATACTCCCTGATAGTCAAGGTTTTCTGGAATAGTTATTTTAAGAGTCATATGACTGCTTGTAGCTGCACCAAAATTTTTATTACTAAGTACATAAATAATAGCACCCAATACCACAAAGAATAACACAGCAAATCCGATATATCCTACTCCACAAGCAACTCCAACCGCCATTGCAAAAAATATATATGCTATATCTTTCGGGTCGCCGGCAACGCTCCTGAAACGAACTAACGTAAACGCTCCTGCAAGGCTTAAAGCACCAGCCGTTGTATTAATAAGAAGAAGTATCAAAGAAACTATTGCCGGAAGCATTATCATTGTAAATACATAACTTTGAGAATACCCTTCCTTGCTGTGAGTACGCATATATATCATACTTATAAGAAATCCTAACAATACTGATACTCCAACACAAACAAAAAATTCACCTGCTGAAATACCATTCTGTGCATCAATTACACTGCCAAAAAGTCCATTTGAAAACATTTTACACACTCCTGTTTAAAAGTATATTATTTTTTAACTGAATATTTGCCTGATTACTATAAGATTCCGTAATACCAGCCTTAATAAAGTTTTCATATGCCCTGCCATATTTTGAAAAACTTATTTTATATATGCCAAGTTCGGAAAGTTTTTCTATAAGCCATTCCGGCACTGCATTGCCAACTTTAACTTCCATAAGTCGCTGGTCTGAACGTATAATTTGATTGCCATAACTTTCCTGGTCAAGCCTTAAATCATAACGGCGTTCAGTAATCTTCCTGTCAAATGTAAGACGGAAATCATTATCATCTTTCCCAAAGAAAGCTTCACGTTGATAGCTTATATACTGCTTGGGCGAAACGGGATACATATTCAAAAACATATCAAGTTCCCTGAAAACTTGTTCTGTTATGTATTTCTTTGCCTGTGGCTTTCTGCGTGAACGAAAATATTCATCTGATTCAGCTAAAGTCATAGAAACCCGACGTTTTGTGACAATACCACCGATTTTCTTCTTTATTTCAAGAAATACCAAATCATCGGGAGATGCCGGAGAATAATAACTTCTAAGACGGATTTTTTCTTTATAATAAGGTTTTGAAAGAGATTCCCTTATAAGAAAGTCATCTGGAGTATCATAATAGATATTATATATCCCATACTCTTTACCACCAACACAGAACTTATCGGGATTCATATACAATTGCAAAGTTTCCATAAGGTTTTCGTACTGTTTCATATCAAGCAGAAACTTTATTTCTTTGCGTGCAAAAGTATTAATAGCCATGTGCCTCAACTCCTTTTGTTTTGTATTCTGATTTGTTAGTATTATATATGTCCAATCTTAAAATAATCTTAATTATATGCAAAATTAAAATATATTTCACTAAATTCTCACTTTACATATTTATCCGGATATGATATAATAATTTGGTAATTATTATTTGGAGGTATTTTAATTTGATTACTGTAAACGATGTAAGCGTCCAGTTTGGAGGTTCTGTCCTCTTTAAAAATGTAAATCTTAAATTCACTAATGGAAACTGTTATGGTGTAATCGGTGCAAATGGTGCTGGCAAATCTACTTTTTTAAGAGTACTTTGCGGAGAACTTGAACCGGCATCTGGTGACGTTGTAATTCCAAAAGAAGAGCGTTTAAGCGTACTAAAACAAGACCATTTTGCATATGACAACTACACTGTACTTGATACAGTAATAATGGGAAATGCACGTCTGTATCAAATAATGCAGGAAAAAGACGCTCTTTATTCAAAAGAAGACTTTACTGATGAGGACGGAGAAAAAGCAGCTGAACTTGAAGGCGAATTTGCTGAACTTAACGGCTGGGAAGCTGAATCCGATGCTTCCAAACTTATTCAGGGACTTGGTCTTTCTGAAGATATACTATATTCTCAGATGTCATCTCTTTCTGGTAATGAAAAGGTAAAAGTTCTTCTTGCACAGGCATTATTCGGAAATCCGGACATTATCCTTCTTGACGAACCTACAAACCACCTTGATATAGATGCTGTAAAATGGCTTGAAAACTTCTTAGCTGAATATTTTGGTACAGTAATAGTTGTATCGCATGACAGACACTTCCTTAACAATGTTTGTACTCACATAGTTGATATAGATTATAATAAAATTAAACTCTATGTTGGTAACTACGAATTCTGGTACGAATCAAGCCAGATGATTCAAAGAATGATTAAACAGCAAAATAAAAAGAATGAAGAAAAAATTAAAGAATTAAAAGAATTTATTGCAAGATTCTCCGCTAATAAATCAAAGTCAAATCAGGCAACTTCACGCCGTAAACTTATAGAAAAACTTACTGTTGAAGAACTTCCTGCATCAAGCAGACGTTATCCTTTTATCGGATTTGAAATGGACAGAGAACTCGGCAAAGATATTTTACAGGTCGATGGAATCTCAAAAACTGTTGATGGCGTTAAACTCCTTAACAACGTAAGCTTCACTTTAGGACGAAACGATAAGGTTGCATTCATAGGTGAGAGCGAACAGGCAATTACAATGCTTTTCAAAATACTTATGGAAGAAGAACAGCCAGACTCAGGAAATTTCAAATGGGGCGTATCTGTAACTACTTCATATATGCCGGTTGACAATTCGGAATATTTCAATGACTGCAATCTTTCTATTCTTGAATGGATAAGACAATACTCCATAAAAGATGAAACCGAAACATATCTCAGAGGCTTTCTGGGAAGAATGTTATTTTCCGGTGATGATGTATACAAACCTGTAAACGTTTTATCTGGTGGCGAAAAAGTTCGCTGTATGTTTTCAAGAATGATGCTTTTTGGTTCAAATGCGATTATTCTTGACAGACCTACAAATCACCTTGACCTCGAAAGCATTACCGCCGTAAATAACAGCCTTATAAATTTCAAGGGTGTTGTGCTTCTTGCGTCACATGACCACGAAATACTTCAAACTACTGCTAATCGTATTATCGAAATCACTCCAGATGGTTGCATTGACCGTCAGGGTACATACGAAGAATATATAGAATTCAAAAAAAATAATTAATCATAAAAATCCCTTTTGTAAGACTATTGCCAGACAAAAGGGACTTTTTGCTATATTTAATTATTTATGACCATTTGCCTAAACATTATAAGGTCAAATACATCTACTGAACCATCTTCATTTATATCAGCATATTTTAATTGTTCACTTGTCAAAGTATCCTCAGAAATAAGATAACTGTTTAATTTTACAACATCAGCAATATTAAATAATCCATCACCATTGATATCACCCTTGATATTTTCCTGTTCAGAACCTTCAACTACTGACATAAGAGAATTTTTCAGTTCTTCATCATACATTGTACAGGTACTTCTATCATAATGAATCCCTGTAATATCCCAGAGAACAGGACAAAGCTGGTTTTCATAAGCTATTTTGCAAACAGAACTTAAAAATAATCTTACTGAATCAGCATCTTTATTTTTCTTTGGGCAACCATATTCACCAATAATTACAGGAATATTATTATCAATAAATGTTGTTTTAAGTAAAGTCATATTACTTTCAAGTTCTTCAAAATCTTCATCAGTTCCCCATGTAGAACGCATTGACGCCCAATCAGCATCTTCTTCCAGTATTGCAAATGATGCCGGTGTATAATAATGTACTGATACAGCACATCTTCCAGCAGAATCTTCCGGCATTTCAAAGAAACTGTCACAAGTAAGTGATATATCTGTTTTATAACCAGCAATAAGCAAATGTCGTTCAGCGTTATTTTTTCCGGAAGAACGTATTATATCAACAAATTTCTGGTTAATTTCATTAAGAAGTGCATATGATTGTTTTTTCTGTTCTTCAGTACCACTCCACTGATTCCATACAGAATCCCAGCCACCTTCTTCATTAAGCGACTCAAACATAAGCTTATCATTATAATCACCGAAAGCATCGGCAAGCTGTTCCCAAATACGTGTATATTTCTTCATACATTCATCTTTTTGTGTAGGGAAATTTTCCCACCAGCCATTATCATAATGTATATTAAGAATTACATACATACCCGTATCAAGTGACCATTCTACAACCTGCTTTACTCTTGCAAGATACTCTGAACTTATTGTATAATTATCACCAATCATATTTGACCATGCTACAGGAATACGTATAACTCCAAAACCTTCATCAGCATAACCTTGTATCATATCTTTAGTAATTTCCGGACTGCCCCATGCCGTCTCATAGGATTCAGGAGTTCCATCGCCCCATTGTGCAATCCAGTCTCCACAAGATTCAAATGTAT
The DNA here is from genome assembly GCA_964616595.1 of uncultured Alistipes sp. Classification (GTDB taxonomy): domain Bacteria; phylum Bacillota; class Clostridia; order Oscillospirales; family Ruminococcaceae; genus Ruminococcus. The sequence goes on along the minus strand of CAZTUV010000079.1, from coordinate 271 downwards.
TGCCAAGATTTATACCGATTCCCATATCACGGACAATTTCCATCGTAGTCATATCACGCATATCTGATTCGGCAAAAGCTGGCACACAATTTGAAGAAAAAATCATTACACCAGAACATATAATTGACGTAATTACAGAAAACTTCATAAAAAATCATCTCCGTTCAAATTTTCATTTAACTTCTATAACAAACTAATATTAAAAAAATACATTGACAAACAAAAAAATATATTATATAACACGTAATTCAATAATAACTTACAAAATTAA
>CAZTUV010000078.1:0-9391 GCA_964616595.1 uncultured Alistipes sp. | reverse complement strand
ATGATGTATAATATATTAAAATATCGTTTATTAAATCGGTTGACTGCATACCGAAAATGCAGAAACTGCTTTTTGTAGTAATGAGGGAATTTATGAGTATTTTTAATCTCAATACGACCCCGCCGTCCTTAAGCAACGACTGGCTGATATTTCAGAAATTCGTTGGAAATATCGGGGCGTTCACATATATATCAAAAAATAAAACCGCCTATCTTGATAAAGTGGCATGCGATATGCTTTCATGTAGAAGTACACTTAATGAATTTGAATTCTTTAATTTACTTGAAATTATTTCAAAGAATCCTGTCGAAAATCAAAAACATATATACTGCTTCTCTTTAGGAAACCGTACCCGCTATATAAAAATGAATATATACGAAAACAGCGATGAATGGCTTGGATTTGTACAGGATTTCACACGACAATTTGAAGAATCCAATAAAAAATATATAAATACTGAATTCGACCCTATATCAAGACTTGCATCATATACAACATTCTTTAAAAAAGTTAATGAATATATATCAAACACAAATAAATGCTTTCTTAGTGCAATTTACATCAATGGAATTGAAAAACTTAACGCATTCCTTACTGTTGATAACGCAAATGATTGTATAGCTTCTGTTGCCGAAACATTAAAGAGTTTTGAACGACCAAATATTATAATCGGCTCAAGGTCAAATTACGAAATATACGTTTTTTTCTGTGATTGCGATAAGTCAACTGTCTGTAAACTTCTTAATAACATGGATACAGCTGTCAGAAATTGCGTCCCCACAGATGATTTCGGAGAAATAATAGATATTTCAGATAAAAGTAATCTCAGCCTTTCAATCGGCTGCGTTTCTTACCCTGAAGAAGCTACGGATTTGGAATCATTGGTTAAATATTCTGAATTTGCTCTTTATGAGGCTCGTTCTACCAAACGCTCTGCTATAAACTGGTTTTCTAAAGAAAGTTATACCCGTGAAGAAGATTCATATAAAAATACTCAGGTTTTTATGAACATAATCCAAAATAACAAGCTTATTTATTATCTGCAACCTATAATCGATGCTAACACTGGTGAAATTTTCGCATATGAAGCACTTATGCGTACTACCGGTGAAATTCATATGCCTCCAAAACAAATATTACGCATTGCAAGTGAACAAAATATGCTCTATACTATTGAAAAACTGACTTTCTTCAATGCATTAAAACTTATAAGTCAAAATAAAAATTCATTTAAAAATAAAAAACTTTTTATAAATTGCATACCTTCAAATATACTTACAGATGATGATTTTAATGAACTTTATCTAAACTATGGCGAACTCCTCGAAAAAACTGTAATTGAAATAGTTGAAGAAAGCTATTCAACCAAAAAAGGTATACAAAAACTTAAACAACGTTGTGACTTTATTAATGCACAGCTTGCTATCGATGATTATGGTACAGGTTATTCAAATAGTTCAAACCTTTTGAAATACTCTCCTGATTATATAAAAATCGACCGTTCATTTATAAGCGGTATCCATAATGACCTCAAAAAACAGCAACTTGTTACACAAATTATAGAATTTTGCCACGACAATAAACTAAAATCCATTGCCGAATGTATAGAAACAAGTCATGAACTTAAAACAGTTATAAGATTGGGAGTCGACCTTATACAGGGAAACTATCTTGCAAAACCACGTCCGGTATTTCTTGAAAACATCGATAAAAAAATTAAAGACGAAATTATAACAACTAATCTCGAAATCCGTCCAAATGGTATTAAAAAAATATACAACGCCCAAAATGATTCGGAAATAAATTTACTCCAGCTTGCATTGGATAAATATACCGATATTCATATTTCACAAAGCAAACTTACCATAATCGGCGACCCTATAAAACAAATAAATATGAATATACTTATAATGGATAATCATAGTTGTGACCTGACTTTTAAAGATGTAAACATTATCAGTGCAAATAATAAACCTACAATTGTAATTGGTGAATATGCAAGATTATGTCTTAATATCGTAAGAAATAACCATATTGGCTACACAGGAATATATGTTCCAATGGGGTCACAGTTTGAACTTAATGGAGACGGCAACCTTACAATAGATTGTCAATCTCCAGAAAGCATAGGCATAGGAAACGATTACGACCATGGTTATGGTGATATAAAAATAAATATTTCGGGAAAACTCGTAATAACTTCTAACGGTATCCAGACAGTGTGTATAGGTGGAGGATTTAATGATGATGATTCAGAAATAAATATAGTTTCAGGCAAAGTTAAAGTCTGTATGCACGCTCATAATGGACTGGCAATAGGTAGCTTTAATGGAAATTCAATTATAAATATCTCAAAGGAATCAATTACTGATATCACCTGCTCCGGAATAAAAATAGCCGGAATAGGAAGTTTTTCCGGAATGACTTCTATTTCATCTTCCGGCAATATAAATATTTCATGTACAGGAGCTAATGCCATTGGCATCGGTGCTTTAGAAAACGGCACTGGAAACATTATTACAGATAACAGTAATATTTCTATGAAGATGCGTTCGGCTAATCACATTGGAATAGGAACGTTTCAAGGTAATATAAACGCAAATATTGAAAATACAAAAATATCAATTGATTCAGAAGGAGATAAATCCACAGGAATAAGCTGTCATGGAAAAATAAATCTTATTGGTTCTAATGTAAAAACAAAGATACTTGGCGGAAATCCATGTGATATCAGCCCGGATGATGACATTGAAATTAATGATTCAACAATTGATTCACTTGTAAATAACAAGAGAATTAATCATAAATATTAAATCGAAAGGACTTTTGAAAAAATATGAAACTTGGTATGGTCGGTCTACCTAATGTAGGCAAAAGCACTCTCTTTAATGCTCTTACAAATGCAGGTGCAGAATCTGCAAACTATCCGTTCTGCACTATTGATAAAAATATCGGCATCGTATCCGTTCCAGATGAACGCCTTGATAAACTTGCCGAAATGTATGACCCCGATAAATTCACTCCGGCAGTACTTGAATTCGTTGATATCGCCGGACTTGTAAAAGGTGCATCTAAAGGCGAAGGTCTTGGAAATAAATTCCTTGCAGATATTCGTGAAGTAGACGCTATTGTACATGTTGTACGTTGTTTTGAAGACCCGAATATTATCCATGTTGACGGAAATATAAATCCGCTCCGTGATATAGAAACTATAAACCTTGAACTTATCTTTTCCGATATTGAAATGGTCGACAGACGCATCGAAAGAGCAAAAAAAGCTGTTAAAGGTGATAAAAAATACCTTGCTGAAATAGATTTTCTGGAACGCCTTAAGGAACATCTCGAAAATGGTAAATCAGCAAGAGCATTTGATTTTACAGATGATGAAAAAGAAATTATAAAATCCACTCCCCTGCTTTCTGCAAAACCTGTTATATATGCTGCTAACCTTTGTGAAGATGACTTCATAAATAACATTGAATCAAATGAAAATTATAAAAGCGTTTGCCAACTTGCTGAATCAGAACATTCTGCCGTACTTCCAATATGTGCCCAGACAGAAGCTGAAATCTCTGATATGACAGATGAAGAAAAAAAAGAATTTCTGGCAGAACTTGGATTGGAAGTTTCCGGACTTAATAGAATTATAAAAGAAGGTTATTCATTACTTGGACTTATTTCTTTCCTTACAGCCGGAAAACAAGAAGTTCGTGCATGGACTATCACAAAGGGAACTAAAGCACCTCAGGCTGCTGGTAAAATACATACCGACTTTGAAAAAGGTTTTATCCGTGCAGAAGTAGTATCTTTCAATGACCTTATGGAATGTGGTACAATGGCAATTGCTAAAGAAAAAGGACTTGTCCGTCTTGAAGGTAAAGAATATGTTATGCAAGATGGCGATATAGTTTTATTCAGGTTCAACGTATGATAGAACAATTTCAAAGAACAGAAATATTATTGGGTTCTGAGGCAATGGAAATCCTCAACAAATCACGTGTTGCTGTATTTGGTATAGGAGGCGTGGGAGGTCATACGGCAGAAGCTCTTGTGCGTTCCGGAATAGGTGCAATAGACCTCATTGATAATGATAATATATGTATCAGCAATGTTAATCGTCAGATTTTCGCAACACTAAGCACCGTCGGTCAAGCCAAAACACAAGTGGCGTTAAAACGTTTGCTCGACATTAACCCAGATTGCAAAATTACAACACATAATATTTTCTTTATGCCAGAAACTTCACATTTAATTGATTTTTCACAATATGATTACGTTGTTGATGCAATAGATACTATTACTGGAAAAATAGAAATAATCATGCGTTCACAAGAAAATGCAGTACCTGTTATAAGTTCAATGGGGGCAGGCAACAAACTTGACCCTACTGCATTTGAAGTAGCAGATATATACAAGACTTCAGTATGTCCCCTTGCACGTGTAATGCGTCATGAACTCAGAAAACGTGGAATAAAAAAACTTAAAACAGTTTATTCAAAAGAACCGCCTGTTATAAGTCGTCCAGACTTTCCGGCATCAAATGCCTTTGTTCCATCTGTCGCAGGACTTATAATAGCTGGAGAGGTTATAAAAGACCTTACAAAAATTTAATATAATTGCACCTCCAAGAGTTAAACTAAAAATCTAACAAATTGGAGGTGCATTTTTATAATATTAATGACTGAAAATTTCGGTTTCAAGCACATTGTAGTTAGCACCGAAATCAACTTGCAGTACGTTTTGAAGTTCTCCATATGATGTCCATACATCTTCAGCATAAAAAGTACCATCAGCCGGCACTTGAATTTGCTTGACATCATAGGTAACAGCAAATGGAACTCTTAAAGAAAAAAGATACATCGCTATCGATGACATATTTGTATTGACTTCTGGAATAACGTTTCTGGCAATTTTACTTATTGCAACGGGATTTATCACTTTAGGGATAATTTTTGTAATAACTTCCCTTTGACGGCTTGTTCTTTCAAAGTCACTGTTGCCAACGTATCTTATACGTGCATATGAAAGTGCCTGTTTTCCATTAAGATGAAGAGTTCCACCTCCATCAAGAAAATCTGACCATTGGTCGTCTCCCATCAGACCATTAACTTCAGAAAATAAAATATTATTTATTTCCTGAGCCTCATCATCAGTAACTTCAATATCAATGCCACCAACAGAATCTATTATCCCTGCAAATGATATAAAGTTTATCGTAACATAATCGTCAATTTCAATCATGAAATTACTTTCAATTGTATCCATAAGCAAATCCGCTCCACCATATGAATACGATGCATTAAGTTTATCCATTCCATAATTTGGAATATTCACATAACAGTCACGCATGAATGAAGTAAGTGTAATCTCATTTGTACGACTATTAAACGACACAAGAATCATTGAATCAGAACGTCCTTGTTCTTCCGATGACCTCCCGTCAGTTCCTATTACAAGAATACTTTTTACATAATTTCTTGACAATGCACCGACCGTACGATTTCTTCCAGTCGAATCCTGTTTGCCTATTTTCCCTATTATACTGAATGAGGTACATGAATATATTCCAAAAAGTAATATAAGAATTGTAATCAAACTGCAAATTATACGTCTGATGAATCTTCCAAAGATACTTTTATGTTTTCGTTTCTTTCTACGTGGAGGACTCTGCCTGTAAGGATTTGAATTATAATATTGTTGATTGTGGTATTCAGGATTCTGATAATAAGGCTGTTGATAATATGAATTTGGATTCTGATAAGATTGATTTTGATAATTCGGATTGCGATATTGTGAATTTGAATTTTGTTGGTAATTTTGATATAAATTATTTGGATTATTTCCTGGACGCATGGGGCGGAGATTTTGCCGGTTGCTTGATTGATTATTCGGACGATTACGAGGTATCGGAATATTCATAGTGTTCTGATTATCTGTATTGTTGTCTTTGTTATGAAACCTTTCTGCCATTGCTGACTCCTTTCTATTTATATAAAACCTGTCACCATACTGTTCTATACAGACAGAAATGACAGGTTTTTAACTTAGAATTTTTTTGAACATAATGCTAAATACGTTAATGCTGTACAAGCAAGATTATATACAATAATTGCTGCTGATGACATATAGATATAATCAAATTGAAAAGCTTTTGATATAATTAGTACCATTCCAAATATAAAGCCCAAAACAATCGAAACTGTCTGAAAAATCAGTCCGAGTATTGATGCGGAATGTATCACTTTAGTACCTATAATCAATTGGGCAAACGCCGAAAATTTACCGGAACATGCTAACGATGCACTTAAACGTTTAGTTTTTTTAGTTTCCCTGTTAAAATCTTCGTGTAATTTCTTTGGAATAATTCTAAACATACTTCTTGATACTCCAAACAGTGTAGAAATTTTTTCAGGAGAAAGACAAGGGTCTATGTTTTTCATAATCATAAATATTTTATTTCTGGATAATTGTCTGACCCAACGTCTGACTTCACGGTCAGCACTGATTTTAACAGTAAACAATGCGGCAATGTTCCCTGAAACCGATAAATACATAGCTTCTTGACCTTCACCTATATATTCAGCCTCTTTGGTTTTAGTCGGCAGACCCTCAATATTATGACTATGCATAAGTTCACGTGTGCCAAAAAGTACACGCTTATTTTGAATCCAGCCACACAGTCCCATAGATTCCTCATATGAAAAGTTTTCAATATTATAGAGCATTCTATTTTCATCTATTATATCATCAAAGAGATGTCGCATAACGCTACCGGCATGTGAAGTAAGGCTTGCTGCTTCAAGCAGAGCTTCATTTGCATCTTTATTAAAGAATAGCTTTACGCCACATAGCTTAACAGAGTGTGCCGGAAACAATGAATCAGTATTTACAAGAATTGAATTTGTATCATAAAAATCATCGATACTTTGATAACCAAATATAACACCTTTCTTTATAATTGCACGTTTAGAAATCCTTTCCAGCGGGCAATTTGCAACTAAAGGCATTGCAATACATGATGTTGCACACATGAGCATACAGAAAATCGACATTCCAAAATAAACTGCCTCTGCACTAAAAGGTGATTCTTTACAAAAAAGCGTCATTACAACCGAAAACAATGCAGATACTATAAGACAAACAGGTGTAGCTTTACGGCAATATTTATCTGTAATATCAGATGAATAGGTATATTTCAAAAAGTCTGTAAAATAATCTGTTTCACGCATAGATGCAAGTATAGGGAAATCTCCTAATGTTCCACGTGTAAGGCGTTCAGCACGTTCTTCATTACGCACATAAACTATACCATGACCTTTAAAATTCTTATCCGAAACAGTCTTGAAATTTCTTTCAGCACGTTGTAAAATAAGGTATTTACCGACAGAATTTGACAACAAAGCAAGAATACCAACAGGCATATATATACGTTCAGCTGTAAAGGAGTCGCTATATATAAAAGCTGGAAGCAGTGATAAAATACACGTTATTATTGTAACTGAAGTCATAGAATCACTATCAGCTTTTAAGGTAAAGAGGTTTTTAATTCCTTTTGAAATAACGGGTAATGATGAAATAACAGCTATAATACCAGTAATTAAATGTACACTAAGATATGGTATTGTATTGTTTTTATTTAAAAAATCCAATATTGGCAAATCAATCTGATTCATAAAAGTAATGAATAAACTGAAAAATGATAACATAAAAAGAATAGTCATACGAGTTTTTATTATACTTTTGAGTTCCCTTATATTTTTCCCAACATCTTCAACATTACCATATTTATTTGAATCAGCTAAATCTTTTGTACGTTTTTTTGTTGATGAATCAACAGTTTCATCTGATTGAAAGTCATCATTCTGCAAGGAAGGTTGCAACCTCTGGCGAGTATGAACCGGCTTTTTTGATGGATATTTAGAAGCCTCTATAATTGCCGGACGTGGAACTATATCTGTAATAAGTCTAAGATTTTCAGGGTCTTCTGCCTCAGCAAGAACTACCGCTCGACTACGTTTTTTCTTTTTAAGGGCAGGAGGGGTATACATATATTCACCATCGGGGGTTTCCTTTTTATATGTGTAATCGATTTCCTTTTTATGATGATTTTTTTTACTTTTTTGAAGTTCACTTGCCTCTCTGGCACGTGTCGATTCTGTCATACGTCTGATTTTTGAAATATCATCTGTATTCATATGAGTATTTATAACAGGACTATTATAAACTGCCGGTTTCGGATTTCCATCAGCATCAACAGCACCATTTAAAACAGTTATTTTATGGTCTGTATTTTTTTTCTGTTGTTCATTAACATTAACAGATTCATTATCCCATATAGTTCTTTCATGAGAAACTGGCTTAGGCGGTGCAGTAACGCCAGATTTTCTCATATTATTTCTGGAAGAATATTCATCAAGGATATCTCTGACAGAAGGTTTTTTATCGGACATGATATCACTCCTTTATAAACGCCGTTGTCTTACGACTTCATACATAAAAATTCCAGATGCAACAGAAGCATTAAGTGAATTAATATTTCCATACATAGGCAGTTTAACCATAAAATCACATTTTTTCTGTATAAGCCGGCTTATTCCAAATCCTTCAGAACCAATTACAAGTGCCATACTTCCGGTAAAATCAGTTTGACAATAATCAGTACCCGAAGCGTCTGTACCATAAATCCACACGCCATTTTCCTTAAGCATATCAATACATGATGCCAGATTTGAAACCCTTGCAACAGGTACATAGCTTATAGCTCCAGCAGAAGTTTTGGCAACGGTAGCATTAAGTGAAGCACTTCTACGTTTAGGTATAATAATTCCATCTGCTCCAGCCGTTTCAGCTGTACGAATAATTGCACCTAAATTATGAGGGTCTTCAATTTCATCGCAGATTATTATAAATGGTTTAGTTCCTTTTTTTCTTGAAACTTCCAATATATCCTCAACAGAAACATATTCCCCAAAAGCACCCACAGCGATTACTCCCTGATGAGATGCACCACCAGCAAGTTGTGACAATTTTTTATCCTGAGTATCTTTTACAACAATGCCCTTTTCCTTTGCAAGACGACGTATAAGTCCAAGACTTCCTCCATTGCCGTCAATGTAGATAGTATCGATTGGCGTACCGGATTTAAGGGCTTCAATAACCGGATTACGTCCTATAATATTTTCATTATTAACATTATTCATAATTTTTTACAAAGAATTAAAATTCTAAGCTCCTTTTCTTTTGTCTATATTAACAAATTTCCATCTGAGAGACGGAATCTTACGATTAAAAAGATGTTCCCTGCTCAATGCATCTGAATGATGCAAGTATCAAAAATCAGCCAGCATTTCTCTTTGCGACACAATCGAAAATATAATATTCTCATCATACC
>CAZTUV010000077.1:0-9396 GCA_964616595.1 uncultured Alistipes sp. | reverse complement strand
AAGTAGGCAGAACCGAAGATGAAAAGGAGGATGAATAAATGGCTATTTTAAGACCTGATACAACAACTACTCTGAACGGAGTGAAAATCAACGAGTATTTACTCACAAAACATAATCCCAATAGAATCGATATGCCCTCTGTTTCAATGGAGGGCAAAGTTATCGGTGTAACAGTCCACAATACCGACTGGATTTCTGTAGCAAGCGGAACGACACCTGCGGAGCAGTACACAAGAGCAACCGTCAATGGCAATATGAAAGATGTCAGAGTGCATTATTATGTTGACAATGTGTGTGCATGGCAGAACCTGCCCCACAGTCTGAGCGGCTGGCACGCCGCTGATGGCAGTGGCAATGGCAATCGTAGAACAATTGCGATCGAGTGTATTATGTCATCTGCGTATAATTCTGTTGATAAGAAGTCGGAAGATAATTGTGCAAGATTGGCGGCAGCTTTGCTGAAGAAGTATAATCTCAGCATCGATCATCTTTACACACATACCCACTGGTTGAATGTCAGAGATGGCAAGTCGGGCAGTGTGGATCATCTCAATACAGCGAGAAACTCTTACAAGATGTGTCCACTCTACATTTTGCCGCACTGGGCAGAGTTCAAGAAAAAGGTACAGGGATATATGAACGCTGGTTCTGCAACGTCATCAACGCCCTCTGCACCTGCGGCAAAGCAACTTTACAGAGTAAGAAAGTCCTGGTCTGATGCCAAATCGCAGATCGGGGCTTTTTCTTCTCTCGAAAATGCAAAGAAAGCCTGCAAGGCGGGATATTCTGTTTTTGACAGTTCCGGCAAGCAGGTGTATCCTGCAAAGAAGTCCGTTGACGAAGTTGCCCGTGAAGTCATTCATGGTAAATGGGGCAATGGTGCGGAACGAAAAAAACGTCTGACTGATGCAGGTTATGACTACAATGAAGTGCAGAAAAAAGTGAATCAGCTGATTTAACATTGTCCGCAGGTACTTTGTCATGAGTGCCTGCGGATTTTTTTCAAAAATATTTTGAAAAGCTGTCCAATATGAACTTCCTGAGTGGCTACCTTATAGAGGATATCGATTCCTCAGAAAGAAGAGGTGAAAAGAATGGAACATAGTTTGAAAATCAGTGTTTCAAAAAAGCCTGACAAAAATGGTGTGGCATCTATTCGCAATATGACTGTTCGTGAACGTTTTTTACAGAAGATTTTCGGGAATAGTCAGAAAATCGCCATTATTGTTCCGGGTGATACGGTCAGAGAACTGGCGATAAAGGAGGTTCAGACAAATGGGAAAAATGAGTGAGTTGGCAGAACAGCTTACAGAACTCAGACACTGCGGTGAAATTCTGATCGGAGTTTCGGAAACATTGACAGAGATGTTTTCCACTCCGGCTCCGGTCAGAGAATCCGTACAGAAGACACCCACTTTTGAAGAAGTGAGAGCAATTCTTGCTAAAAAATCAAGAGATGGGTATACGGAGGAGATCAAGACGATCATTACTGAACTTGGTGCGGACAGATTATCCGCTGTAAAACCGGAACAGTATGATGAGTTGCTTAAGAAGGCTGAGGTGCTTTGATATGGCTCACGCTTTATTATCTGCATCATCAAGCTACAGGTGGCTGAATTGTCCTCCGTCTGCAAGGCTTTGTGCTGATGAAAAGGAAACCGTAAGCGATTATGCTTTACAGGGAACTGATGCACATACTCTTTGTGAGTATAAACTGAAAAAACTGCTTGGTATTGTATGTAAAGACCCCACAAACGATTTAAGCTATTACGATTCAGAAATGGAATGTTGTGCTGAAGATTATGCATCATTCTGTTTTTCAGTTTGTGAGGAAGTGAAGAATACCTGCAAAGATCCGATCGTACTGATAGAACAGCGTCTGGATTTTTCGCAGTATGTTCCGGAGGGATTCGGAACAGGTGACTGCGTCATTGTAGGAGATGGAACACTCCATATCATTGATTACAAACACGGTAAAGGAGTAGAAGTTTCTTCTGACCACAATCCGCAGATGATGTGTTATGCTCTTGGAGCATTGATACTTTTTGACGGTATTTATGATATTACTGATATTTGTATGAGCATCTTTCAGCCACGAAGAGATAATATCAGTACATTTTCCATGAAAAAAGAAGAACTTTACAACTGGGCAAAGACAATCCTGTCGCCGACAGCAAAACTTGCGTTTGATGGCAAAGGAGAATTTAAGGCAGGGGAACATTGTCGGTTTTGCAAAGTGAAAGCTGTTTGCAGAAAGCGTATGGAGTATAACATGGAACTGGCAAAATATGATTTTGAGATGCCTGCCATGCTGGAAAACGCTGAAATTGCATTCATCTTATCAAAAGCTGATGAACTTGTATCATGGGTAACAGATGTAAAGGAATTTGCCCTTCAGCAAGCTGTAAGCGGAACACACTATAATGGATTTAAGGTCGTAGAGGGCCGCTCCAATCGTAAATTTACCGATGAGGCTCTTGTATCTGAAATCGTTCAGAATGCAGGTTATGACCCTTACGAGAAAAAATTGCTGGGTATTACAGCTATGACATCCATGCTTGGTAAAAAGAAGTTTGAAGAATTGTTGGGAGATCATGTGTATAAACCACATGGCAAACCGACACTCGTATCCGAACAAGACAAAAGACCGTCGTTCAGTACGGCAGATGAAGATTTTAAGGAGGAAAACTAATATGGCAAAATTCAAAAATCCGATGAAGGTAATCACAGGACCGCAGACAAGATGGAGCTTCTGCAATGTCTGGGAGGCAAAATCAATCAACGGCGGTACACCAAAGTACAGTGTCAGTCTTATCATTCCGAAGTCAGATACAGTAACGGTTGATAAGATCAATGCAGCCATTCAGGCGGCATACACAGAAGGTGAATCAAAGCTGAAGGGAAATGGAAGAAGTGTTCCGCCACTTTCAAGCATCAAGACTCCTCTCCGTGACGGAGATATGGAAAGACCCGATGATGAGGCATACAAGAACAGCTACTTTATCAATGCAAATTCTGCTGCAGCACCCGGCATTGTAGATGCAGACAGAAATGTCATTCTGGAACGCAGTGAAGTATACAGTGGCGTTTATGGCAGGGCATCTATCAACCTTTATGCCTTCAATTCCAACGGAAATAAGGGCATTGCCTGCGGACTCAATAACCTCCAGAAAATCAGGGACGGAGAACCGCTTGGAGGGAAGTCAAGAGCAGAAGATGACTTTGCAACAGATGACGATGACGATTTCCTCAATTAAACATATATTTTAAATTGTCGGTTGAGGACGGCGCAGATCTGCGCTGTCCTCTTTTTTGAAGGAGGGATACATTTGAAAACGTTGCATCTGGATCTGGAAACTTATTCAAGCACAGATCTATCGAAATGCGGTGTGTACAAATACGTTCAGGCTCAGGATTTTGAGATACTGCTTTTTGGATATTCGATAGACGATGGAGATGTTCATGTCATTGATCTGGCACAAGGAGAGCGGATACCGAATGACATCATAAAGGCTCTTTCAGATGAAACAGTTACCAAGTGGGCATACAATGCTAATTTTGAGAGAATCTGTCTTTCTGAATATCTTCGCAGGTATTATGAAATGGATTTCATCAGTTATAGTGTAAATGAAGATACAGTCGGTGACTATTTGAATCCGAAAGGATGGAAATGTTCTATGGTATGGTCAGCATATATGGGGTTGCCGTTATCTCTTGCAGGAGTCGGTTCAATACTTGGGCTGGAAGAGCAGAAACTCTCGGAGGGGAAGGAGCTTATCCGTTATTTCTGTATGCCGTGTAAACCGACAAAATCAAACGGCGAAAGAACAAGGAATCTTCCTGAACATGACAGTAATAAATGGAGAGCATTCAAAAAATATAATAAGCGTGATGTTGAAGTGGAGATCGCTATTCAAAAAAAGCTTGCAAATTTTCCTGTCCCTGATGTCATATGGAATGAATACTGGTTGGATCAGGAAATCAACGACAGGGGAATCGCTGTAGATATGGATGTCGTTGGAAATGCTATTTTATTTGATGAACGGTCAAAATCATCACTTTCAGAAAAAATGAAAGAACTGACAGGTCTTGATAATCCGAATTCCGTACAGCAGATGAGAAACTGGCTTTTTGAACATGGACTGGAAATGGACAGCCTTGGGAAAAAGGAAGTGTCCGCTGTACTGAAAACAGCATCTGAGCCATTAAAAACAGTTCTCTCTCTTCGGCAACAGCTTGCAAAGTCATCTGTCAGAAAGTATCAGGCGATAAGGAATGCGGTTTGTAAAGACAACAGAGTACGGGGAATGTTTGTCTTTTATGGTGCAAATCGCTCAGGCAGGTGGTCCGGCAGGTTGGTGCAGCTGCAAAATCTTCCGCAAAATAAAATTACTGATCTGGCAGAGGTTCGGGGACTTGTTCAGCAAGGCAATTATGAGGCGGTTCAGCTGCTTTATGATGATATACCGGATACGCTCTCACAGCTGATACGCACAGCATTTGTACCAAGAAAAGGTATGAAATTTATTGTTGCTGATTTCTCAGCAATTGAAGCAAGAGTGTTATCATACTTATCCGGTGAACAGTGGCGTACAGAAGTTTTTGCAAATGGCGGTGATATATATTGTGCATCGGCAAGTCAGATGTTCGGAGTTCCGGTTGAAAAACACGGTGTTAACGGGCATTTAAGACAGAAAGGAAAAATTGCGGAACTTGCTCTCGGTTATGGTGGCTCTGTCGGAGCATTGAAATCAATGGGTGCATTAGATATGGGGCTTACTGAAGATGAATTGAAACCGCTTGTTGATATGTGGCGAAATGCAAATCCGAATATCGTGAAGTTCTGGTGGGAGGTCGACCGTGCTGTAAAAGATGCAGTCAGGGAGCATGTCCCATCAAAAGTAGGACTGCTAAAATTTTATTATAAGAGCGGTATGCTGTTCATTGGTTTGCCAAGTGGGAGAAAGCTTACTTATGTCAAGCCGAGAATGGGCGTTAATCAGTTTGGTGGTGAATCTGTGACGTATGAAGGTGTAGGTGCAACAAAGAAATGGGAACGGATTGAAAGCTACGGTCCAAAGTTTGTGGAAAATCTTGTTCAGGGAATCAGCAGAGATATTCTGATGTATGCAATGCAGACGCTTTCACATTGCTTTATATGTTCACACATTCACGATGAACTGATTATTGAGTGCAATGAAAAAGTGTCACTTTCTGCTGTCTGCGAACAGATGAGCAGAACACCTCCATGGGTTAAAGGGTTATTACTCCGTGCTGACGGATATGAGTGTGATTTTTATAAAAAAGATTGAATATGTCCAATTTCACCTTCTGCAATGGCTACATTGTAGGAGGTGTTTTTTTATGGATAATAAGACCATTACTGCAATAACAGACATGGAATCTCTTTCTGTTGTAAATGAAACCAATATCACAGATGAGCAGTTAAAACAGGACTGCTGTTATCATATAGCACAGAAAATACTGAAATCAATACTTGAAAAAGGACTTGTTTCTGCGGATGAATTCAACAAAATTACGAGGAAAAACCGAGAAATTTTCTCACCCTATCTGGCAGAGATAATGCCCTGAATGACTTGCTATTTGGTCTGTTTTATGGGAATATGTTTATGCCGAAAGGGAGGTTGAGTTGATGAAACGAATCACAAAAATCGAGGAAAAGAAATTTGAAGTCAGAAAAATCCGTGTTGCAGCATATTGCCGTGTATCCACTGCAAGTGAAGAACAGCTTATCAGCCTTGATGCACAGAAAGCTCATTATGAAGAATACATCAAAGCAAATGATAGTTGGAAATTTGCAGGACTTTACTATGATGAGGGAGTATCAGGGACTAAGAAAGAACATCGTGATGGTCTGCTGAAACTGATAGCAGACTGTGAAAAAGGTTTGATAGATATGATCATCACAAAATCTATCAGTCGTTTCAGCAGAAATACTACTGATTGTCTGGAGTTGGTAAGAAAGCTGATTGATCTGAACGTTATGGTTTTCTTTGAGAAAGAAAATCTGAATACAGGTCAGATGGAAAGTGAGCTGATGCTTTCCATTTTAAGTGGTCTTGCTGAAAATGAATCTGTTTCCATTTCTGAGAATAATAAATGGTCCATACAGAAACGCTTTCAGAACGGAACATATATCATTGGATGTCCACCGTATGGATACAAAAATGAAAATGGTGAGATGCTCATTGTTCCTGAGCAGGCAGAGATCGTAAGGAAAATATTTGCAGATACGCTTTCAGGCAAAAGTAGTCATACGATTGCAAAAGAACTGAATGAGCAGGGTGCAGTAAGCAAAAGAGGTGGGAAATGGACTTCCGGAACGATTGTTTCAATTCTTCACAATGAAAAATATACAGGAGATGCCATTTTTCAGAAAACATATACGGACAGCAGGTTTAACAGACATATCAATCATGGCGAGTGTGACCGCTATCTGTTTCAGGGACATCATGAGGCAATCATAAGTCACGAGATCTATGAAAAAGCTAATGAAGTAATGAATCAGCGTGGCAGGGAAAAAGGCAATGGAGAAAACACACAGCGTTATCAGAACAGGTATGGTTTTTCAGGAAAAATACGATGCGGTGAATGTGGCGGCGTATTGAAACGCAGGATTCACTATAAGCCGAGCGGAGATTATGTAGCATGGAGTTGCAAAAATCATATCGAAAATAAAAATGCCTGCTCTATGAAATACGTTACAGATGATGCTTTGAAAACAGCCTTTCTTGCGATGATGAATAAGCTTATATTTGCCTGTAGGAAAATGCTGATTCCTCTGCTCCGCAACTTGCAGGGGTATCATGATAAAGGATATTTACTGCAAATACAGGAATATGAAATGAAACTGGAGAAGAACATTGAGAAAAGGCAGGTGTTGATGAGTCTGGTGTCAGGCGGATTGCTTGAATCTGCACTTTTTAACAAAGAAAATAATGCTTTGATTCTGGAAGAACAACGCTTACGGGAAGAAAAGAATAAGGTGATATATTCGGTCAGTGGTGACAGAACCAAAGTGGAAACTTTGCAGAAACTTATTAAATGCATATCAGGCAGAGAATTTCTTACGGAATATGACGATGAATTGTTTATTGCTCATGTTGACCATATAACAGTGGTTTCAAGAACTGAAGTCATATTTTCTTTAAAATGCGGTTTAAATCTGAAAGAAAGGCTGAGGGAACAATAATGCTGTATGGATATATGATGATTGATGGGAAAGTGATTATTGATGAGGAACAGGCGGAAAAAGTCAGAAGGCTCTTTGAATGCTATATTTCCGGACAGGCTCTGAAAGTTGCATCTGAAAATGCAGGATTGAATATTTTTCATGGCAGTGCCGGGAGAATGCTGAGAAACAGGCATTATCTTGGAGATGACCACTATCCTGCAATTATTACAGAGGAAGATTTTGATAAGGCAGAAGAGATCAGAATGGCAAGAGCCAATGCTTTAGGAAGAATAAAGGAACATAAGCAGGTTCAGAAACTTAAAGTGCCTGTACAGTTTTATTTGAAACCTGTCACGATGAAATATTCTGATCCTTTTGAACAGGCGGAATATATTTACAGTCTGATAGAAAGTGAGATATATGAAGATGAATAAAAGCATAACAGTAATTCCTGCACGAAAACGGGCAGGGAACACAATAAGCAGGGAAGAAAAGCCAAAACTGAGGGTTGCGGCATATTGTCGTGTCAGTACAGACAGTGATGAGCAGGCAACCAGTTATGAAACACAGATGGAACATTACACGAGCTATATACAAAGAAATCCTGAATGGGAGTTTGCAGGGATTTTTGCCGATGACGGCATTTCAGGCACGAACACCAAAAAGCGTGAAGAATTTAACCGAATGATCGAAGAATGTATGGCAGGTCATATTGATATGATCATTACAAAGTCCATCAGCCGGTTTGCAAGAAACACACTGGATTGTCTGAAATATATCCGTTTACTGAAAGAAAAGAACATTCCGGTATTTTTTGAAAAGGAAAATATCAATACCATGGATTCCAAAGGAGAGGTTCTTCTTACTATTATGGCATCACTTGCACAACAGGAATCGGAATCATTGAGTAAGAATGTCAAACTGGGATTGCAGTTTCGTTATCAGAATGGTGAAGTGCAGGTCAATCATAATCGTTTTATGGGGTATACAAAAGATGAAAACGGGCATTTGATTATTGTTCCATCTGAAGCAGAAGTCATTAAATGTATCTATCTGGAATATCTGCAAGGTGCGAGTCTGAAACAAATCGGAGAAAGTCTGGAGGCAGACGGTATTCTGACAGCTGCGGGTAAAGCAAAATGGCGTCCGGAAACGATAAAGAAGATTCTTAAAAATGAAAAGTATATTGGTGATGCACTTTTACAGAAGACCTATACAATCGACGTACTTACAAAAAAGCGTGTTGAGAATCATGGCATTGTTCCAAAATACTATGTTGAGAATGATCACGAGCCAATTATTCCACGAAATCTTTATATGCAGGTTCAGGAAGAAATGCTAAGGAGAGCAAATATGCACAGCGGTGAGAAAATGAAGAAAAGAGTTTACAGCAGCAAATATGCTCTTTCCAGTATTGTTTACTGTTCAAAATGCGGGGATATTTACAGAAGAATTGCTTGGAATAACCGAGGAAAACATTCTGTTGTATGGCGTTGCGTAAGTCGGGTGGAATATGGCCCTGATTGCTGTGATGCAAGAACGGTAAAGGAAGAGGAACTGCAAAACGTGGTAGTAAAAGCAATCAATCAGATAATTGGTGACAGAAGTGAAATGTTCGATGTTTTGGAAGAAAACATCAGGACTGTAATTGCTTTGGAAGATGAAATCTCCACAGAGAGCCTTGACGCAAGACTTGAGGATTTGCAGAGAGAACTTCTGAAACGAGCAAATGCCAAGCAAAATTATGATGATGTTGCCGATGAAATAGACCGTTTGCGTGAAATGAAGCAAGTAGCACTGACAGAAAATGCAGAACGGGAAGGCTTGAAACAGCGTATCTCAAAAATGCAACGGTTTCTGAAAGAACAGACAGAGCAGATTGAAGAATATGATGAATCTCTGGTCAGAAGAATGATAGGAAAAATAACGGTATACGAGGATAAATTCACAGTCAAATTCAAATCGGGTACAAGTGTTGACATAGTTATGTAAGTTTAAGCACCTTGCAGAAATGTGAGGTGCTTTTTGTTGGAAGATTTACTTATTTTAAGGAAGAATGCCTGATTTACAATTTATTCATATAAAATGTATTGACTTTTATTTACTTATAAGTTATAATTAAGTTCATAAAAGTCAATCAGCTGATTAAAGAAGGTGATTATTTGAATGTTTCATATAAAATCATACAGATTGAAAAGGAG
>CAZTUV010000076.1:6021-9450 GCA_964616595.1 uncultured Alistipes sp. | reverse complement strand
TGTAAAAAGACCCAACGGTACTGAAGATATTCTTCCAAAAGATGTCAATAAATGGCATACCGTTGAGAAAATTGCACGTGAAACTGCTGAAAGTTTTGGCTTTTCTGAAATAAGAATACCTACTTTTGAAAATACTGAATTATTCCAGCGTTCCGTTGGCGAAACCACTGATGTCGTACAAAAAGAAATGTATACTGTTATGGCTAAGGAAACTAAATTTACTCTCCGTCCTGAAGGTACAGCCGGTACTATCCGTGCAATGCTTCAGAACGGTCTGCTTAATGAGGCACTTCCTCAAAGAGTATATTATATACTTTCATGTTTTCGCCATGAGCGTCCTCAGGCAGGCAGATTAAGAGAATTTCACCAGTTTGGTCTTGAAATGGCAGGCAGTTCTGCTCCATCAGCAGATGCAGAAGTTATTTCTCTTGCTAAAAATATCCTTGACCGTCTCGGCATTAAAAATATTGAATTATATATAAATTCAATTGGTTGTCCTGCCTGTCGTGCCAGATATCATGAATCATTAAGAAGTTATTTTAACAGTCGCAAAGATAAACTTTGTGATACTTGTCTTGAACGTCTTGAAAAAAATCCTATGCGTATTCTTGATTGTAAAAGCCCAATTTGTCAGGAGGTGGCTAAAGACGCTCCGATAATTCTTGATTATCTTTGCGATGAATGTGATGAGCATTTCAAAAAATTAAAAAAATATCTTGAAAATCTTAAAATAGATTATAAAGTAAATCCTAAGATTGTCAGGGGATTGGATTACTACACCAAAACTGTATTTGAATTTGTAACCACTGAAATAGGTGCTCAGGGTACTGTTTGCGGTGGCGGACGTTATGACGGTCTTATCGAACAGCTTGGTGGTCAGAAAGTTCCTGCTTTAGGTTTCGCAATGGGTATTGAAAGACTGCTGCTTGTTATGGATAAACAAAACTGTGAATTTATTTCGCCAAAGACTTGCGATATATATTTTGCTACCATGGGTGATTCTGCTCTTGAAAAAGCTATGAATGTTTCTCATGAACTCAGAGAGTTTGGGTATCGTGCAGAATTTGACCTTGTAGGACGTGGTCTTAAGGCACAAATGAAATATGCTAATAAAATCGGAGCAATGTTTACTGTTGTAATAGGTGACAATGAAATCGAAAATAACAGCGTTAAAATTAAGGATATGGAAAACGGTTCAGAGACGGAAGTGTCATTTGATGATAAATTCAGGACAAGTTTTGAATCATTGTATTTTGACAAAATGATGAGTTGCCTTGAAGATGAAGAAATGCTGAATAATCTTAAAAAACAGGGAGAATAATTAATTATGGCTGATAATATGAAGGGTCTTAAACGTACTCACTATTGCGGAGAAGTTACTGAAGTCGGACAGGAAGTAGTAGTTGGAGGATTTGTCGACAGAATAAGAAATAAGGGCGGTGTTATTTTTATTGTTCTCAGAGATAGAACAGGTGTTGTACAATTGCTTTTTAATGATAAGAGTAATCCGGAAATCTTTGAAAAAGCGTCTTCATGCCGTGGAGAGTATGTTCTCATGGCTAAAGGTAAGGTCTGCGAACGTGAGAGCAAAAACTATAAAATAAAAACGGGTCTTGTTGAAGTTTTTGTTGATGATTTGCGTATCCTTGCAAAAGCACAAACACCACCTTTTGAAATAGTAAGCGATTCAAATGTAAATGAGGAATTACGCCTTAAATACCGTTTTCTCGACCTTAGACGTGAACCGCTTCAGAAGAATATAATTATGCGTCATGAACTTGCTAAAGTGACCAGAGAGTATTTCTATGAAAATGGTTTCCTTGAAATAGAAACTCCTATGATGATGAAGTCTACTCCTGAAGGTGCAAGAGATTATCTCATTCCATCAAGAGTGCATCAAGGCAAGTTTTATGCATTGCCACAATCTCCGCAAATCTATAAACAGTTACTTATGATTTCCGGATATGATAGATATATTCAACTTGCACGATGTTTCCGTGATGAAGATTTGCGTGCAGACAGACAACCTGAATTTACTCAGATAGACTTGGAAATGTCTTTTGTTGATGCGGAGGATATTCAGGAATGTGTAGAGGGCTTTGTACAAAGAGCATTTAAAGAAGTTATAAATGTTGATATACCTTTACCTCTTCCAAGACTTACTTTTGCAGATGCTATGAATAGATATGGTTCTGATAAGCCGGATACAAGATTCGGATTTGAAATACAGGATATTTCCGAAAATGTCAGGGATATTGATTTTGTTGTATTCCGGAACGCTCTGAACGAAGGTGGTTCAGTACGTGCCATAAATGTAAAGAACGGAGCAGGAACTTATACAAGAAAAGAAATTGACAAGCTTGTTGAACATGCTAAGGGTATTGGAGCAAAAGGTCTTGCGTATATTCGATGGGCTGATGAACCAAACTGTTCATTTAAAAAGTTCCTTAAAGATGGTGAACTTGAAAGTATTTGTAATGCTGTCGGAGCAGAAAAAGGTGACCTTGTACTTATATGTGCTGATAAAAATAAAGTTGTACTTTCCACACTTGGTGCAATACGTCTTATTTGCGGAAAAAGATTAAATGTTATTCCGGAAGACAAGTATAATTTCCTTTGGATTACCGAAATGCCTTTCTTTGAATATGATGAAGAAAATAATGCATGGGTTGCAGCTCATCACCCATTTACTATGCCTATGGAAGAATGTCTTGAATATCTTGATACTGACCCTGCAAATGTTCGTGCAAAAGCATGGGATTTGGTTCTTAATGGAACAGAATTGTCAAGTGGTTCAATGCGTATCACGGATTTTGAACTGCAACAGAAAATGTTTGAGGCTCTTGGCATGACAGATGAGGAAATTCAAGCTAAATTTGGTTTCCTTGTTGATGCTTATCGTTATGGTGCTCCTCCGCATGGTGGTATGGGAATAGGTCTTGACCGTCTTGCAATGATTATGTGTAAGGCTGATAGTTTACGTGATGTAACCGCATTTCCAAAGGTTCAGAACGCAAGCGAACTTATGTCTGAATGCCCATCAGTAGTTGATGAAGAAAGCCTTAATATACTTGGTATAAAAGTTACTGAAAAAGAATAATTATAAAAAAAATCCACCTTAATTTGCTGTAATGACCGAAAGTCTGTAAAGCAAGTATAAAGGTGGATTTATATATTATTCTATATAATTTTCATATAAAAACGTTGTAGTAGTTGGTATAGTATTTGTTGTTTGTGTAGTAGTATATGTTGTGCTAGTAGTTTGAGTGAGTGTAGTTGTATTCAAAGGCATTGAAGTTATAGCAAATGTGGTTGTGCGGGTTGTATTTAATGGCATTGAAGTTGTAGCGAATGTAGTTGTGCGAATTGTATTCAATGGCATTGAAGTTGTAGCGAATGTAGTTGTGCGAGTTGTATTTAATGGCATTG
>CAZTUV010000076.1:0-5921 GCA_964616595.1 uncultured Alistipes sp. | reverse complement strand
AAGTTGTAGCGAATGTAGTTGTGCGAGTTGTATTCAAGGGCATTGAAGTTGTAGCGAATGTAGTTGTGCGAGTTGTATTTAAGGGCATTGAAGTTGTAGCGAATGTAGTTGTGCGAGTTGTATTCAAGGGCATTGAAGTTGTAGCAAATGTGGTTGTGCGAGTTGTATTCAAGGGCATTGAAGTTGTAGCAAATGTGGTTGTGCGAGTTGTATTCAAAGACATTAAAGTTGTAGTATGTGTGGTAGCTGAATTGTTTTCTGTATTATAAGGTATTTTTTCAGGTTGACTGTCTGTCTTGAAAACTGTTGTGACAGGGAAGCTATTTACAATTGAATTTTTAGAAATAGTTGTAGTTTCAGTGATGACAGAATTTTGTGATAATGCTGTTGTTTGTATAACTGTTTCAGAATATTCCGAAGTAGTATATAAAGATTCTGGTTCTGTATTGATTATAATATCATACGAATCAGAATGTTTAATAAAATCAGTATTCTTTATTTTCTGATTGTTCCATATGTTTATACTGACAAGAAAAATTATACAGAAACTCAATCCAACTATAACATTTCTTTTAATAATTGCCTGTTTTCTTTTCTTTTCAGCAATATATTTATTTCTGCGTTCAAAAACTCTTTCTGCTACTTCTTTATATGATTTCATATTTAAAATCCTCCTTTTCAAGCTCTGATTTAAGTGATTGTTTTGCTCGGTAAAGAAGATTTTCCACTTGTCTTTTAGTTTTATGCATAATTTTAGCAGTTTCAGAATTATTAAAGTTCTCAAAAAAGACAAGATAAAGAACCTGTTGATAATCAGGATTAAGTTTTCGCATTGTTTTATGTAGTAAAATTTTTTGTTCTTCTATCAGATATTCTTTTTCTATACATTCTTCATTGGCGAGGTTAGTATATTCATCTAAAGGAATCGTTGAAAATCGTGATTTTTTACGTATAGCATCGATAGCGGAATTACGTCCTATTGAGTAGAGCCATGTTTTAAATGAGCTTTTTCCGGAAAATTTTGGTTTTTTAATAACAAGTTTAAAAAATGTATCTTCCATAATTTCTTCTGCCATTGAAATATTGTCTGTTATTCCATTAAGATATAATATAAGACCATCTTTATATTCACGAATAATTTCAACAATACCTTCATCGTCCCCATCGAGAAAACGCTGATAATTTAATGTACCATTATCCATAAATTCTCCTTTATATATTCTGTTTTTATGTTTATTATTTTGTCATATTCTGAAGTTTCAATATTAGTTTTTCCATAGATGAACGTACTACAATAGTTTCCTCGTTATTTAATTTTTTCTTTATAGCTGATATAACTATATCTTTATCTTCATATTCAATTATTTCTGACAGAAGATTAGCAGTTGAATATCTTAAAGTATAATCATTGTTTTCAATAAAATTCAATATTTTCTGCAATGCCTTTTTATATCCCAGAATATACGCTCCGCAATAACTGAAAAGTATACAACGTTCTGATTTTTCGGAAAGAGCTAATTCCAAAAGAAAGTATATATTATTTAAATAGTCTGAATAAATACATTTTACAACTTTGCTCCACGATAGTATAGCATAACTTCTTGCTACTTCATCTTTTTCAGCTTGCATTGCATTATAAAGTATTTTTGCGGTACGCTTGCATGCAAATGATGAAAGAGTATCATATACTTCTGTTCTGACAAAAGCGTCATTGTCGTCGCACATATTGATTAGTAATTCAAGTGAATCTTCCGTCTGAAAATTTGAAAGCATATTGACAGCACGATTTCTTACGATATTGCTTTCATCTTTAAGACATGAATATAATAAAGAAAAATGTTCATTATTAAAATTCTCAGTATTTTTCATAGATTCTATAATGTTTATTTTTTCTTTTATTGTCATCAATATAATCTCCTTTGAGTAGAAGGTTTACTGCCAGAACGATTTCCGTCCATTGAAATATCAAGACCAGAAGTTCTTTCAGTAGGCTGGATTATTAAAGTTGCAGGACAGTTTGCTGCCCATTCAAACATATATGATTCACCGGAACTTTGTCCGATAAAGTTACGCCATGAGACGTCCATTTTAATAGATGGGTCTGCCCCTATCCAGCATACAATTGCATCAGGGTCAGCCTCAAGGGTTGAACCATTATGAACATTACTAAGAACAAGAGGATTTCCGTCAACAATTATTGCTACATATGCATTGTTTCCTTTGCCCGTGAGGGTAGATGTTGCGAAACCTTTTTGTGAAATAACACCTTGCCCTAAAAATCTTACACTATATTCGCAATCTTTTGTAAATGCAAGTATATTTTCACTTTCAACTGAAAGAACCTCACCGTTTCCAAGACGATATACAACAACGTGTTGTTGGTTATTTGCATAATATGTAATACTTTCGCCACTAAACTCAACTTTCATAAGAGGGAGATTTTCACCGGTAAGATGTCTCGCAATCTGACCTAATAAAGCACGTCCTGCATTTTCCTGAGGGTCTAAAAGAACTTTTGTAAACTTGAAATTTTTTGCTCCAAAGCATTCGCCGCCTATAAAAGCACCTGCTTTGGTAAAAATGTAATCCGAACCGCCATCACAGGTAACCATTAAACATAATTCGTTAAGAGTTTCAAACTTTATCATAAATAAAAATCCTTTCATATAAGATTTACGCCATACATAGAACAGAAATCAGCAAGATTCTTTGCGACACCAGAACCAACAGCATTAAACTTCCATTCGCCTTTGTAAAGATACAGTTCGCCAAGAACCATTGCAGTAACATTGCTATAACATTCATCTAACTGAAAACGTGCTATTTCATTGTTTTTACTGTCAATCATTCTTGCGTAAATATCGGAAGTCATACCAAAATTAAGACTTTTTTCCATAGCTTCGTAAATGGTAACTGAAAAAACTATTTTTTGTACAGATGGGCTTATTTTTTTGAAATCAATAGTCATAATGGCATCATCTGTTTGACCAGTAAGATAACATACGCTTTTATCGGGACTGGTTGGCTGTCCATAAAATATAAACCATTCATCACCTAAAATTTTTCCGTCAGAACCAAGCAGAAATGCTGATGCATCGAGTTCACAACGAGAATCGAGTATATTCCAGCCGAGAGCGATTTGGATTTGAGATTTGTCAGAAATTGGTATTTTTTGACCTTTACGTAA
Organism: uncultured Alistipes sp.; assembly: GCA_964616595.1. Lineage (GTDB taxonomy): Bacteria > Bacillota > Clostridia > Oscillospirales > Ruminococcaceae > Ruminococcus. The sequence continues at coordinate 2,734 of CAZTUV010000076.1, read as the reverse complement.
AAATACTTTACCTGTCGGGAGTTTTTGCTTTTTTGCTGGTGCGGAATTTGTCTGAGGTGTATTTGCTCTGACAGATGGGGGAATTTTATGAAAAGCATCGTTATTAAGTGTATTTCTGTCAAGACTTTGACGAATATTCATGAAATCTGACTTGTTCGCAAGAGAATTATAATCAAGTATGGCAGACTTTTTAATAGGTATTTCAAAAGCCATTAAATGTACCTCCTATATTAATTATTTTGATTATACCATAGCATCGGCGAAAAGTCAATTGAATAAAAGTTTAAGGCTTAAAAATTTGTCTTGACAAAGTATTAAATAAATGGTAAAATATATCCTGTATAGTTGGACAGTGAAAAAATACTGGTCGTATATGACCGGAAAAGGAGATTCTAATGTTTGAACTGCATATAGGTCAGGAAGTTGAAACGGAATTTGGCAGTAAAGCTAAAATTCTTGATGTTATCGGAAAAGGCAGGCAAAGTATAGTATATCTTGTGGAATTTAATGGCAGAAAAAAAGCTCTGAAATGGTATAATACAAAAAAAGTTAGAAATCTTGATGAGATTCGTGAAAATATAAGGAAAAATATTAAAGATGGTTCTCCTAATAAAAAGTTTTTGTGGCCGGATTATATGACAAAAGTTGACCCTCAAACAGGTGCTTTTGGTTATTTTATGGAATGCAAACCGGATAGTTTTGAATATTTTGCAGATATTATTAAAGGATATAAATTAGTTACTGATATTCATACCGGACACCCTGTAAAGAAAAAAGTACGTTTTGCAAGTTTATATGCAATGATTACCGCAGTTCTGAATATTATAAATTCTTTCCGTCAAATAAGCAAGGTCGGAAAGAGTTTTCAGGGATTAAGTGAAGGAAGTTTTTTTATAAATACAGATACAGGTGCGGTACTTGTAAGTGATTGTGATACAATAGCAGATTTGGGTACGAATCTTAATATGCAAATAAGAACTATATTTAAAGCTCCGGAAGTTCTTCAGGGAAATCTGCCGGACGATAGTTCAAGCGTCTATTCACTGGCATTGATACTCTTCAGACTACTTTTCAGAGGAGACCCTTTTGAGGGTAGAAAAACTGTAATGGACGTTTGTCTTAATGAAAAGCAACTTGCCAGACATTACAGTTCAGAGGCTGTTTTTATTTATAATCCTAAAAATAACTCTAATCGTCCTATACGTGGGATTCATGACAATGTTATGAAGTTCTGGAATCAATATCCTGAATATATAAAAGATGCTTTTATGAAAGTGTTTACATCTGGTGTCAGAAATCCAAATAAACGTATTTCATTTGATGAATGGCAAAATATGTTTATACGTCTGCGTTCGGAAATATTAAGATGTATTTGCGGAAAAAGTCATTTTATTTCAATTCTCGGCAAACCTGATGATGAAGTATTTGTTTGTCCAGTATGTGGCATCAAGTTTGCATCAATGAGATTCACAAACAGGGTGTATCCAATGCCGTTATATATAGGTTGTAAGATTTTTGAGTGCGAAATAGAACCTAATTCTGAGGATTTTCTTAATGTCGCCGGTGAACTGATAGAAAACAGAATTCAAAAAGGTCTTATGGGTCTGAAAAACGTTTCTGATAAAAAATGGAGTGTAAAATTGCCAGATGGTATTCATGATATTAATTCCGGACAGGGTTTTCCCGTATGGCAGGGGCTTGAAATTGATTTTGGTAAAGTTCGGGCATATTTATAAGGAAAAGAGGGAAAATATATGTTCAATGGATTTAACTGTTCGGTAATTGGAGCAAGTCATGTGAAAAAAAATATAGTTTGTCAGGATAGTTCGGCATATGTTGCATATGATGATTTTTCAGTTGCAGTTGTTGCGGACGGTCATGGAAGTAAAAAGCATTTCAGAAGTCATATCGGGTCACGTATGGCAGTTGAATCAGCTATTGATACAATCCGTAATTTCTTTTCTGATTACGAAGGCATAACTGCTGAACTTCCAGAAAATCATAACCTTATAATACATAATATCGAAAAACAAATTATTGCAAGATGGCATAAAAAAATCACTAAACATTTTGCTAAAAATCCAGTTACAGAAGATGAAAAAAAACCATTTGACATAAATGAATTCGAGAGTATTCCTTTTGAATCATATTATGGAACTACACTTGTCGTCGGCGTTATGGGAAAAAACTTCACATTTGGGTTTCAGATAGGTGATGGCAGTCTTGTTGCTGTTTTAGAAGACGGAAATACAGTTATGATTATGGATTATGAAGAATCAAATCCTGCAAATATTACAGCCTCTATATGTAATAAAAATGCTCCATCAATGTTCAGTCATTTTTATACTGATTCAAGAAAAATAATTGCTTTGTTTGTTTCAACTGACGGATTGTATACATCATTCGGCAGTGATAATGATTTTCTCAGCTACCATACAATAATTGCAGGTAAGCTTTGTGATATCGAAACTTTTAAATCTTCTGTTGTTAAAAATATAACTAAAAGAACCTGTTTCGGAACGGAAGATGATATTTCATTAGCTTGTGTTTATGATGATTTGCTTGTTGAATCAAAATATAATGTTCTTCAGAAAAAAATAGAGAACAATAAAAAGAAAACTGTTTCACAAAAATTACAGGATAATTGAGTGATTAGATAAATATTTCTGTTTTCTGAAAGGAGCGTTTTTTATGGATATAATGAAACTACGTCCGGCAATAAAGGACTATATAT